>CANTGP010000101.1 GCA_947653315.1 uncultured Lachnospiraceae bacterium | reverse complement strand
GGCGGCAGGGAGAAACCGGGCAGGGGATTCCACTCCTGACTTCTGCTGGGTATCAAAAAATGTAATATTTTATTATAGTATTTCTTTTTACTTTACTCAATACGGGAGGGATTTTTTACACGGAAACTGAAAATTGATTTCCGTGGATTTTTTATAATGTTTACCGTTTTTCCTGTGCAAAGAAACGGCAGCATGTTATAATGGCTTTACGGTTTTAGGCAGACGGGGAGGTTTGGATATGGATACGGATAAGAGGAAGCGGATGCAGGAAATTTTGGATGGGGCAGTGGCGGATGGGGAGATTGCGGGCGGTAGTTTCTGTATGTGGAAGGACGGCAGGGAGCTTTGCTATTTCCAAAGCGGATACGCGGATTTGGAACGGAGGATTCCGGTGGAGCGGGACAGTATATTCCGGTTGTATTCCATGACGAAACCGGTGACGGCGGTTGCTGTGATGAAGCTGGTGGAGGACGGTCTTTTGGATATCGGTGCGCCGGTGTCTTCCGTTTTTCCTTCTTTTAACGGGCAGGTGGTGATAGGAGAGGACGGGGAGCGGATTTCCGTGCAGCGCGAAGTGACGGTGAGGGATTTACTGGACATGACGGCGGGATTGCTATACCCGGGACATGGGAGCGCGGCAGGGAAGGAGACGGACCGAGTGTTTTTGGAGTTGGACCGGCGGCTGTTTTCTGCCCATCCCATGACCACGGAGGAGTTTGCGGACGGTTTGGGGCATTGTCCCCTGGCGTTTCAGCCCGGCAGCAGTTGGCAGTACAGTAGTTGCGCGGATGTACTCGGAGCCATGGTGGAAAAGGTTTCCGGCATTTCTTTTTCCCGCTACCTGCAGGAATCTTTGTTTGGCCCGCTTGGGATGGCGGATACGGATTTTTATGTGCCGGAGGAAAAACGGGGACGGCTTGCAATGGTGTACCAGGATGCGGGGAACGGTTTGGAGCCGTATACCGGAAACCATTTGGGAATCCTGAATGCCATGGACCGGAAGCCTGCCTTTGAATCCGGCGGCGCTGGGCTGGTTTCCACGGTGGATGATTATATGCGGTTTGCAGGTATGCTGCTGCAGGGAGGAAAGTACGGAACGCAAAGGATTTTGGCGGAAAAAACCGTGCGCTTTTTGACGACAGGCGGACTTTCCGGATTCCGGCAGGCGGAGTTTGAACGGCAGTTTTCACAGTTGGCGGGATTTACTTACGGGAACCTGATGCGCGTGAGACGCGGCGGGGGAATGGCATACCATTTGGGCAGCGTAGGGGAATACGGCTGGGACGGCTGGCTGGGCTGTTATTTTAGCAACGACCCGCAGGAACGGACGAGTTTGGTATTTATGACGCAGAAGAAGGATGCGGGAACCCTTGGCGTGCTGCGGAAGTTAAAAAATGTGGGTATGAGCAGCAGTTAAAAAAAGGGAGTGAAAGTTAAAGGAGGTTCAGTTGCGGGGCGGAAATCCCTCTGTTATGATGGGGAAAGAAATTGGAATCGAAATCGGAAACGAACAGAAACGGAGGGAAGGAAAATGGAAAGTGAAATCGGGAAAGTCATCCGCAGGTACCGGAAGGAAAAGGGGTTGACGCAGGAGGAAATGGCGGACCGTCTGGGAGTGACGGCCCCGGCGGTGAATAAATGGGAGAACGGCGTCAGCCAGCCGGATATTTCCATGCTTGCGCCGGTTGCAAGGCTGTTGGGGATTACGCTGGAAACGCTTTTGTCGTTCCGTGAGGATTTGGGTGCGGAAGAAATCGCGGCAATGGTGCAGGAGGTGGACCGGAGGTTTGATGCGGATTCTTTCGACACGGTATTTACATATGTCAAAGGACTGCTCAGGGAATATCCCGCCTGCTGCCAACTGCTTTGGCAGATGGCGGTGATAACGGAAGCGCGTTGTTTGGTGGGGCGGAAAGACGGTTTAGTGTATGAAGAATATGAGGAACAAATCTTAAAATGGTACCGTCAGGCTTTGGAAGGCGGGGAAAAAGAAGTGTGCAGGAATGCGGCCGGTTCCCTGTTTGCTTATTATATGCGGAAGGAAGATTACGCGGAAGCCGAAAAGTACCTTTCTTATTTTTCGGAAGAAGGGATGGAGAGAAAGCGGAAACAGGCGGTGATTTATGCGAAAACGGGCAGGAGGGACGAAGCGTACCGTACTTATGAGGAAATGCTTTTTACGGGATACCAAATGTTCGATATCGTTATGGGCAGCCTGTATCTGTTGGCGGCGGAAGACGGGAAGATGGAAGAAGCGCGGTTTTGGGCAGGGAAGGAAAGCGGTCTGGCACGATTGTTTGACATGGGGGAGTACCGTGCGGAATGCGGGAAGCTGGATTTGGCGGTACGGGAAAAGGATACCGTTAAAACCATGCAGATTGCAAAGGTTCTGTTGGATTCCCTGGGCAAAATCGGGTGCTTTACGGAATCGGGTATGTATGCCCATATGAAATTCAAAGAATCCAGCCGTTCTTTCCTGGTCAGACAGCGGGAAAACCTGCTGCGGATGTTCCGGGATAAGGAAAGGTTTGCCTATATGGGGGAAAACAGGGAGTGGAAGGAGCTGCTTGGCGGCTTGGAGGAGACAGTAAAGGAGTAAAAAAATGGGAATTTTGGCAGCGTTTATGGTACCCCACCCGCCGATTATATTGCCGGAAGTGGGAAAAGGGGAGGAAAAGAAGATTGCGGATACCGTCCGTGCCTATCGGGAGGTGGGAAAGCGGATTGGGGAGCTGAAACCGGAAACCATTGTTTTGGTTTCCCCCCATCAGGTGATGTATGCGGATTATTTCCATATTTCGCCGGGGGAAGGTGCAGTTGGGGATATGGGAAGGTTTCGCGCCGGGAACGTGAAGTTCCGGGTTACGTATGACGTGCCGTTTGTGGAAAAGCTCTGCCGCATTGCCGATATCAACCGCCTGCCTGCAGGAACGCTGGGAGAACGGGAAAGCGCGCTGGACCATGGGACGATGGTACCGCTGTATTTTGTGGAGCATTATGTGGGGGAATACCGTTTGGTGAGGATCGGGCTGTCCGGGTTGTCTTTTGGGAAGCATTACGGTCTCGGACAGTGTATCCGGAAGGCGGCGGAAGCATTGGGACGCAGGACGGTAGTCATCGGCAGCGGGGATTTGTCCCACAGGCTGAAGGAAGACGGTCCTTACGGATACCGGGAGGAAGGATCGGCGTATGATAAGCAGGTGATGGACGTGATGGGACATGCCGCTTTTGACGGTCTGTTCGGGTTTTCCGGGGAATTTTGCGAGAAAGCGGGAGAATGCGGACACCGTTCGTTTCTCGTTTTGGCGGGCGCTTTGGACGGGACGGAGGTGAAAGCCGAAGCCCTTTCCTATGAAGGTCCTTTCGGGGTGGGATATGGCGTCTGTAGCTATCTGCCCCTTGGGGAGAATCCGAAACGGAATTTTTTGGAGCGGTACGAGACGGAAGAACGGCGGCGCAGGGCAGCGCAAAGGGAGAAAGAAGACGCTTATGTGCGCCTTGCCCGCCGTACCATTGAAGAATATGTGCGTAACGGCAGCAAAGCGGAAATACCGGAAGGATTGCCGGAGGAAATGTACCGTACACAGGCCGGGGTCTTTGTCTCCATTAAGGAGGACGGAAGGCTGCGGGGCTGTATCGGAACCATTCGGGCGGCGAGGGCTTCCGTGGCGGAGGAAATCGTGGAAAATGCGGTCAGTGCGTGCAGCAGGGACCCGAGGTTTTTCCCGGTGGGGGAGGATGAATTGGAATACCTGTCCGTCAGTGTGGATGTACTGGGCGATACGGAGAAGATTGCGTCCATGGAGCAATTGGATGTCAGGCGGTACGGTGTGGTGGTGACGAAAGGAAGGAAAAGGGGGCTGCTGCTCCCCAACTTAGAGGGCGTGGACACGGTGGAGGAACAGGTGGCGATTGCAAAAGAGAAGGCGGGAATCGGTGCAGGGGAAGAAGCGGAGCTGGAGCGGTTTGAAGTGGTACGGCATCATTGAGGGGGGACGCAATGGAAAGAGAAAGAACCTGTGACGTATGTATGCATCATTGTAAACTGGAGGAGGGGCAGGTGGGAGCGTGCCTGGTAAGAAGGAATGCGGGGAACCGTATCCTCTGTGAAAACTACGGGATGGCGACATCCCTCGCTTTGGACCCAATCGAGAAGAAACCGTTGCGCATGTTCCGTCCCGGCAGCCGCATTCTATCGGTGGGCAGTTTCGGCTGCAACCTGAAATGTCCGTTCTGCCAAAACCATGAGATTTCCATGGCGGATAAAAAAACGGCGCAGTCGGTAACCGGAACGGTATACCTGCCGCCGGAAGAACTGACGGGGAAGGCGCTGGAATACAGGAGGCTCGGTAATATCGGGGTGGCGTTTACTTATAATGAACCGTTGGTCGGTTGGGAATATGTGCGCGATACGGCAAAACTGGTAAAGGAAGCCGGCATGGACAACGTGCTTGTCACCAACGGCTCGGCATCCCTTTGGGTGCTGGAAGAAGTTCTTCCTTACGTGGATGCCATGAACATTGATTTAAAAGGTTTCCGGGAAGAACATTACCGGAAACTGGGAGGGGATTTCGGAACGGTGAAAGCGTTTATCGAACGGGCGGTAAAGGACTGCCATGTGGAGCTTACCACTTTGGTGGTGACGGGGATAAACGACAATGAGGAGGAGATGGAGGAGGAAGCGGCATGGATTGCCGCTCTGGAAGTCCGTGCCGGAAAGAAAATCCCCCTCCATGTCACCCGCTTTTTCCCGCAGTACCGCATGACGGACAGGGAAGCGACACCGGCTGCCCATGTGTACCGTTTGGCGGAGACGGCGGGAAAATATTTAAGCCATGTGTTTGTCGGGAACTGTTAAAATCCGCTCCGGGGCATTGCGGTTAATCTGCCGGATGACGCGGCATGGATTTCCCACTGCCAGGGAGTCCGGCGGGATGTCTTTCGTAACGACGCTTCCCGCGCCGATGACACAGCCGTCGCCGATGGTAACGCCCGGAAGGACGATGACGCCGCCTCCCAGCCAGCATCCGTTCCCGATGGTAATGGGCAGGGCATAGGTACGGCAGAAATATTCTTCCCTGTCCGGGGTCCAGCCGGGCGTCAGGCGCTCGGACAGTTCCACCGGATGTGCCGCGGTATAGAGCTGTACGTTGGATGCGATCAGGACATTGTTTCCCACCGTGATTTTATTGCAGTCCACGAACGTGCAGTTCATGTTGACGGACACGTTATTTCCAAGATGAATATTGCGTCCGTAGTCGCATAGGAACGGCAGTCCGACGGATACGTTGGTACCGATGCTTCCGAATAACTGCCGTAACAGTTCCGTTTTTTCCTCTTTCTGCCCGTAAGCCAGGGCATGGTATCGGGACAGCAGTTCCCTTGCCGTCTGTTTAAAGGTTAAGAATGTTTTCTCATGGCAGTCATACCATTCCCCTGCCATGCATTTTTCCAATTCCGTCATGTTTTCCCTCGTTTCTGCGCTGCTTTGTTGCGGCAAGTTTGCGGATGCAGCGCAGACACAAACTTGTGAGTGAAAGACTGAAAATCTTTCGCTCTTGGACGCCTCCTGATGCCATCTTAAGGAAAATCCGGTTACAGGGCAAGTAACAGGGTGTTTTTTCCGTATTTTCTTTCATGCGTTTATCCTGCCGGGGATTGCAGACGGTTTGCCAGCGCTTCTATGAGGAACAGTGCCGGAACCTGTGTGGTTGCGTTGTAGCCGCCGTGGATGCGCCTGTGGGTGAAGCGGTAGGAGAAGTTCCAGTCGGACAGCCCGGACAGCGTGGAAAGCGGTGAATTGGTGATACTTAGGATGGTACAGCCTTTTTCACGGAAACGCTGTACCATGGATACCAATTCCCTGGTTTCCCCGCTTTCGGAGAGGACGATGACGGCGGCGTTTTGGTAAGTATAGGTTTCCACCGGATAATAGGGGTCCTCCAGCCCGACGGAAAATTTGCCCATATTGGAAAAACATCTCGCCCCGTATTTTGCCAGTGTGCCGGAGGAGCCCATTCCCGCAAACAGGATGAGGTCCGCCCTGCGGACGGTGTTGACGGCAAAGGATATTTTTTCCTCAAAGGCGTTTGAGTTCGCCCTTGCAAAAAAGGCGGAAAGCTCCCGTAAGTCTTCCATGGGCGGAAGCGCGTTTTGGCTGTCCGTTTCTTTTTTGAGCGATTCTTTAAAACCCGAATAACTTTCACATCCGTTTTTGGCCAAAAAGCGCAGAATGGTGGAAGTGGACAGGTGCAGTTCTTTTGCCAGTTCGCGGATGGTCATGTACGGGAGTTTGTCCGTGTTGGAAATAATGTATTTGTAAATAAGCATGTCCGTTTCGGTATATGTTTGGATTTCTTCATAGGAAAACATGAAATTCCTCCTTTTGTGACTGCGGCAGCGTGTAAAAAATGTTGGGGTAAAACAGCCGGAATTGACGGAGAAACGTATCTAGAAATATGTATCAATGAAAAGTAATTTAGGTCACACTTTAGTATACAGTCTAACACACCGGGAAAATAAAGTCTAGTAAATTTTTCTTTTTTTATTAAAATATTACTATACCAAACATTACTATACCAAACAACACGATAACTTTTTTTGCACTTTTCACAACCGGAAAGGCATTGGGACTGTTACCGCCTGCCAAAACAAATGGCCGGGCAGGGACACAGGCAGGAGAGGAGCATGGGAATGGAAAACGGGAAAAAGGAATGGGGAACGCGGCGGAAGGATGAGGAGGGGTATCTTCGGGAAACCCTTACCGTGGTACGGGCGAACATGGAAAATTACGGGCAGGAAGTAAGCCGGATGCAGGCGGATATTGACGAAATGCTGGCACATTACCACGATAATGATGTGGAAGTGCTCACGCTCCTGAATAATACGGTGACGCTGCATGAACATATGAAGCGGGCGCTTATGCGGAACGAAAAAGCGGAGAAGAAGCCGTATTTCGGCAGGATTATTTTTCATGACGAAGCGCTGGATAAGGAGGAATCCATCTATATCGGCAAAGGGGGGATTTCGAGGGATACGACGCACTGGATGGTAGTGGACTGGCGTGCGCCGGTGGCAAATGCCTATTATGAAAACAGTTTGGGGAAATGCAGCTATGCGGCGCCGGGCGGCGTGCGGATGAAAATCGATTTGAAGTTAAAGCGGACATATGAGATTGAAGACGGGGAACTTTTGGACTATTTTGACAGTGAAGTGGTCGCCAACGACGACCTGCTGACCAAGTATTTGGCAAAAAACAAGCAGGAAGTGCTGGGGGAAATCGTTGCAACCATCCAAAAGGAGCAGAATGAAATCATCCGGAAATCCCCGTACCATAACGTGATTGTACAGGGGGTGGCAGGCTCCGGCAAGACCACGGTGGCAATGCACCGGATTTCCTATATTCTTTATAATTATGCGGAGCGTTTTAAGCCGGATGATTTTTATATCGTGGGAAGCAACCGGATTCTGCTTAACTATATCACGGGAGTGCTGCCTGACCTGGATGTATACGGTGTGCGGCAGATGACCATGGAACAGCTTTTCGTGCGGCTGCTGTATGAGGATTGGGATGAGCGGAAGCACCGCATCAAGGGACTTGATAAGAGCGGGGAAGCGGGGAGCGTGAAGGGCACGCTTACGTGGTTTTCGGATTTGGAGGAATACTGCCGGAAACTGGAATGGGAAACGATTGGGCGGGAGCCTGTATTTTTAAACCCGGAACAGTTTGTGGAAGGGATTCAGGGCGGCAGGACGGGTGTGTTTGACCGGACGGAGGGAAGAAGCGCTTCTGAGCAGGATTTGGTTCTGCTCATGGACGGGAAAGCCGTTGAAAACTATATCCGGCAGAATCCGACGGTGTCCGTGCAGAATAAGATTGATTGGTTAAACGGGCGCCTGCTTGGTAAAGTGAAGGAAGAATTCTTAAAAAAAGGATTGTCCTATACGGAGGCGGAACAGAAGGCGATTTTAAAGGCTTACCGGGGAAGGTACGGGGGCAGGGTATGGAAAAGGTCCGTTTATGAAATGTACGGGGAATTCCTTGCCGGACAGAAGGAGAAGGGATATGCGGTGGATGTGCCGGGAGAGGAATTTGACGTGTATGATTTGGCGGCGCTGGCCTATCTGTACAAGAGGGTGAAGGAGAAGGAAGTCATCAGCGAGGCGCACCATGTGGTCATCGACGAAGCACAGGATTTCGGGATGATGGCATACAGTGTGTTGAAATTCTGCATCAGGGGATGCACTTATACGGTAATGGGGGATGTTTCCCAAAACATTCATTTCGGTTACGGCTTAAATGACTGGGAAGAACTTAGGAATCTGCTTTTGCCGGATTCCATGGACAGTTTCGGGGTATTAAAAAAGAGCTACCGGAATACGGTGGAGATATCGGATTTTGCCACGGATATCCTGCACCACGGCCGTTTTTTTGTTTATCCGGTGGAACCCATCATCCGGCATGGGAATCCGGTGCGGGTGAAAGAGGTCACGGACAGGAAAGCAATGGTACGGGAAGCGGCGGAAATCTGCAAGGGATGGCAGGAAGCGGGTTATGATACGATAGCCGTTATCTGCCGCAGCGGGGAAAGCGCCGTCCTGGCAGCCGCAGAACTGGCGGAATACGTGGACGTGATGGAAAGCGATTTGGAGAAGGCGGAGTTCGGAAACGGGATTATGGTGCTTCCGGTGGAATATACCAAGGGACTGGAATTTGATGCGGTATTGGTTTTTAATCCGGTGCGGGAAGATTATCCGGTGGACGACGGTCATGCGAAGCTGCTTTACGTGGCGGCGACCCGTGCGCTCCATGAGTTGTGTATCCTGCATGACGGCAGGCTGACGGGGCTGATTGCGGACCCTGTGCCCGTCAGGGAAGAAACGCGGACGGACGGCGGGGAAGAAGATGGGAATGCGG
>CANTGP010000100.1 GCA_947653315.1 uncultured Lachnospiraceae bacterium | reverse complement strand
TTAGTATACTGATACGGAGGGTATCGTCGGATATTTTATAGGTCAGGCTGTTGGCATCCAGCAATGCCGTAATCTCCGAGGCTTCCTTTGTCGTCTCACATTCCGCCAAAAGTATGTACTGCGGCCTGGTCAGCATGACGACGATCAACGCTATCAGAAAGACAGCCCCCGCCGTAGCCGATATCAAAATCGTTTTCTGTTTCGCCGTAAATTTGTTCCACCATGCAAGGACTTTGTCCAAAAGTCCTTTTACTCTATCTGCCATCGTTACGTCTCCTCATCTGATTTTTCATCTGATTTCTTTTCCCTTGTTCAGACTTCTTCAGATTTATTAGATTTGAATCTGCATCAGTTCTTTGTATGCTTCCAGCAATTTATCACGTACCGCCACCGTATACTGAAGCGCGGTCGATGCCTTGTTGATTGCGATTGTGAGATCATGGGTACTTTCCGTCTCACCAAGCATCCATTTCACTTCCTCATTTTCCATATCCGACAGATAGCTGTTGGTCGTATTGATATTGTCTACCGCTTTTTGGAAGATACCGCTAAAAGAATCATCCTTCTGTTCCTGGGCAATCCTTCCGATTGCACTGCTTTTTTCCGCCTGTCTTACGGCGCCCGACGTCACGTTATATAAAGATGTGATATCCATTGTCTCCCTCCATTTAATGACCCTCTGTCTTATTTTCCATGGCAGGCCATATCCTGTCCAAATGATGTTCCCGTCCCAATTATATTCATGTTACCCTGCGTTCATGACAGACCGCATCAGCCGTTTGCCATCTCCAGTCCTTTCATTGCCATGGACTTGCTGGCGTTAAAAGCCGTGGCATTGGCTTCATAAGCCCTGCTGGCGTCAATCAGGTTCGTCATCTCCGTAATGACATTCACATTCGGATACATGACATACCCGTTCTCATCCGCATCGGGATGGGACGGGTCATAGACCTGGACCATATCGTTCCATGTATCTTCCTGGATGCTGCTGACTTTCACGCCGGTTCCCGAATATTTATCCGTCGCCGTATTTAATACGCGGCTGAACGGCGTCTGTCCGTTCTTTTCTTCAAAAACAACCACTTTCCTCCGGTATACCGAACCGTCCTGTGTCCTTGTGGTATTGGCATTGGCAAGGTTCTGCGAAATAATGTCCATGCGGTACCGCTGTGCCGTCAGTCCGGATGAATTAATGTCAAACGATGTAAAAATACCCATAACTACACTCCCTCACTTTTCTATTTCATAACCATCTGCAAATTGGAAAATTCCTTATTGATACAGTCAATCAAACCATTGTATTTTAATTGGTTGGATGCCAGCGTTACGTTCTCCGTCTCGATATCCACATTGTTGCCGTCCAGCCTGTAAGAAAAGTTTGCCGAATCAATGAAGGTACGCGGATTTAACCTTGCCGTCTTGATGTCGGCAATCCTGTCGTCCATGGATATGTATCTGGAACGTTTGAGCGCCTTGCGGAACTCCGACTCAAAATCCACGTCCTGCCTCTTGTACCCCGGCGTGGTGGCATTGGCGATATTATTAGCGATCACATCATTACGGATCCAGGAAGCGTCCGCCGCCTTGTCCAATACATTAATATAATTAAACGCGTTTGAATTAATCATAATTTTCTCCTTCTGTCATACCTGATAAGATACCTACCCACTTCTATTATAAATTATTTATAAAAAAAGACAAGATTTTTTTACGAAAAAAAGGATTTACGAACAATCCAATAAATCCCTTTTATTTTCAGACAACTTCCCTGTTATCCGTTCATTTTTTATTTTCTTGCTTTATTTTTTCAATTTCCTCAAACACCACGTCGTTCAAAACCTTGATGTACGTTCCTTTCATGCCTGACGAACGGGATTCGATGACTCCGGCGCTTTCAAATTTACGGAGTGCATTGACAATAACGGAACGGGTAATGCCGACCCTGTCTGCAATCTTGCTCGCCACAAGGATTCCTTCCATGCCGCCCAGTTCGTCGAAAATATGGGTAATGGCTTCCAGCTCCGAAAAGGACAGTGTGCCGATGGCGGAACGCACTACCGATAATTTCCTGTTTTCCTCCGCGCTTTCCTCATTGACGGCGCGCAGCATCTCCAAGCCCACCACGGTCGTGCCGTATTCGCACAAAATAATATCGTCAATCTCATACTGTGCGTTGCATTTATAAATAAACAACGTTCCGAGCCGTTCCCCGGCTATTTCGATGGGGGTAATGATTGCCTGGAACTTCTTAACATCGGTGCTTTCAAAGCCGAGTGTTTCCAAGTTTACGTTCTCCTTGGTGGATAAAACCGCGAGCATCCTTTCGTTCAGCATGGAATCGATAAACCCTCCTACCCGGTCCACAATCAATTCATTAATGGATTCCACGCCGTCCGCCACGCCCACGCCGAGCACTTTCCCTTTCCTGCTGATTACCAGCACATTGGAAACAAGAATCTCGCACAATACGCTGCAAATATCGTTAAACACCACTTTGCTCGAATTGTTGTTATGCAGCAGTTTGCCTATCTTCCGTGTCTTATCCAGCAATTGAACACTACTCATGCCCTTTTACCTCCGTCTGCGGAACGGAGAACCGTATTTTTGTACGTCCCATCCCGTAACCCAACCCCGTGAACGCTTTTATTGTACCACAGTGTCTTTCCGATGGCAATGATTTCAGGGCAATTTTTTTGAAATTCCTTATATTTTCGCACAATTCCTGCTTTTGCCAGCTTATTTCCACATTTTAGATAATCCCTTAAAGATATTGGCTCATAATTCTGCCGGAGCGGAACGTTTCCGTCATGCCTGCTTCGGCAGGACCTTATTTGTCACATAACCGCAGGTTTCCCCGGAGCAGACCAGTTTGTTTCCTTTTTCCAGCATAATGGAGCCGCATTCCGGGCATCTTTGCTCGGAAGGCTTCTGCCATACCATGAAATCGCATTCGGGGTTGCCGATACAGCCATAATATTTCCTGCCCTTCTTGCTTTTCTTTAATACGATATCCTTGCCGCATTTCGGACAGGCAACGCCGATTTTCTCATAATAGGGCTTGGCGTTGCGGCAGTCGGGAAAGCCCGGGCAGGCAAGGAACCTTCCGTGGGGACCGTATTTGATTACCATTTGGCGTCCGCAGTTCTCGCACACTTCATCGGATACTTCATCAGCAATCTGCACCTGTTCCAAATCCTTTTCCGCGTTTTTCACCGCTTCATCCAAATCCGGGTAAAAATTGGCAATGACGGTTTTCCAATTTACGTCCCCTTCCTCTACTCCGTCCAACAGGGCTTCCAGGTTCGCCGTGAAGTTTACGTCCACAATGGTGGCAAAGGCTTCCTTCATGATATGGTTGACCACCTCGCCGAGTTCGGTCACATATAAATTCTTGTTCTCCTTTACCACATACCGCCTCGCCAGTATGGTGGTGATGGTGGGTGCATACGTGCTGGGACGCCCGATACCGAGTTCCTCCAATGCCCTTACCAGGGATGCCTCCGTGTAATGGGGGGCAGGCTGCGTAAAATGCTGTTTATGGTCAAATTCCACAAGCGAAAGCACCATGCCTTTGTCAATCCCCTTCGCCAGCGTATTGGATTCTTCCTTATCTTCTTCCTGGGTATACACGCTCATAAAGCCGTCGAACAGTACCTTGGATGCCGCCACGGTAAAACGGTGGTTTCCCGCGTCTATTTTCACGGATGTGGTTTCGTATTTCGCCGGATTCATACGGCTTGCGGTAAACCGCTTCCAAATAAGCTGGTAAAGCCGGAACTGGTCTTTGGAAAGGGATTCCTTGATTTCCGGCGGGATTCTCGTAATATCGGTGGGGCGGATGGCCTCATGGGCATCCTGTATTTTCTGTGACGCCTTCTTTTCCCTGACGGTCTGCGCCGCATATTCCGCTCCGTACACGCTGCCGATGTATTCCCTTGCCGCATTCTCCGCTTCTTCCGACACCCTTGTGGAATCGGTACGCAGATAGGTGATGATACCTACCGTCCCGCTGCCTTTGATATCCACACCCTCATAGAGCTGCTGCGCCAGACGCATGGTTTTTTGCGTGGAGAAATTCAGTACCTTGCTGGCTTCCTGCTGCAGGGTTGAGGTGGTAAACGGAAGCGGGGGCTTTTTGGTGCGTTCCCCTTTCTTCACCTCGGACACCCGGTATTCGGCATGTTCCAGTTCCGCCAAAATCCGGTCCAGTTCCTCCTTGGAAGAAATGGTTGCCTTTGCGTCCTTCGTCCCGTAATACTTCGCCGCCACCGGTTTCTTTTCCCCCGGTATGCCAAGCAGGGCATCCAGCGTCCAGTATTCTTCCGGTATGAATGCGTTGATTTCGTCCTCCCTGTCACAGATAATGCGAAGCGCCACGGACTGTACCCGTCCCGCGCTTAAGCCCCGTTTCACCTTCGCCCAAAGGAGGGGGGATATCCGGTATCCCACCATGCGGTCCAGCATACGCCTTGCCTGCTGGGCATCCACAAGATCCATGTTAATCTCTCTTGCGTTTTTTAAGGATTCCTTTACCGCGTTTTTCGTTATTTCGTTAAAGGTAATCCGGTATACTTTCTTGTCTTCCAATTTCAGCGCTTTCATCAGGTGCCAGGAAATCGCTTCCCCCTCGCGGTCGGGGTCCGTCGCCAGGTAGACTTTTTCCGCCTTCTTCACTTCCTTGCGCAGATTCGCCAAAATATCGCCTTTTCCCCTTATGGTGATGTATTTCGGTTCGTAGCCGTGTTCCACGTCCACGCCAAGCTGGCTCTTTGGCAAATCCCTCACATGGCCGTTGCTTGCTGCCACTTCATAATTTGACCCTAAAAATTTCTTGATGGTTTTCACCTTTGCCGGTGACTCCACAATCACTAAATATTTTGCCATATCCACATCCCCTGTCCCTTCATGTCCCTTCAATCGAAACGCTGTGCGTATAAACGGCTTCCGTCTTTTCAACATGCACCACTATACAATAAAAAGTTGGCGCTTGCAAGTAATATTATGAAAAAAATATAGTTTTTATTCATTCCTCATAATTTTCCGCCCGCCTAGCGTTTCCTCACATACTGCCCGGCCGAGACTTGTTCCGCCCTGTTTTCCATACATAATTCCATCAATTCACAGACTGCCTGCCGATATTCCATGCCGGATTCCCTTTGGAGCCGTTCCACGCTTTTGGGATAGTCGTCCAAATACCGGAAAATACCGGCAGACTTCCCGTTCCGGGCTTTGTGCGGAAGCGTTTCCCCTTCCCGGCACGCCGCTTTTTCTTTTTCCTCCGGCTCCGTGCCAAAGGTCCCGCTGCCGTCCGCATGGCATTGCCGCAGTCCCGTTTCCTCCAGCATTTCCCCCACGGAAGTCAGGATGCCCGCCCCCTGCTTCATCAAACGGTTGCATCCGGCGCTTAACGGGTCCGTCAGCCTTCCGGGAATTACCCATACCTCCTTCCCCTGTTCCAGCGCCATGTCCGCCGTAATCAATGTCCCGCTCCGCTCCCTCGCTTCCACAATCAATATGATATCCGCAAGACCGCTGATGATCCGGTTGCGCTGCGGGAAAAGTCCCGCATTCGGCTGGGTTCCCGGCAGGTATTCGGACAGAATGCCTCCCTTTGTTTTCAACGCTTCATACAGGCTTTTATTTTCCGGCGGATAACAAACGTCCGCCCCGCTGCCCAGCACGGCAAAACTCTTTCCCCCGGCCTGCAGCGCCGCACGCTGGGATATTCCGTCAATTCCCCGCGCCATGCCGCTGACGACGCAGACTCCCTCCGCCGCAAGTTCCGTGGCGGTACGCTCCGCCATATACCTGCCGTACTCCGAACACTCCCTCGCCCCGATGACCGCCACCGCCGGCTGTCCGGGCGGCGGCAGTTCCCCCCAAAGGAAAATGCCGAAAGGAGGGTCCGGAATCTTCCTAAGCCTTGCCGGATAACCGGGGTGCGTATTGGGAAGATAATGGACAGGATGCCTGCAAAACTGCAGGTAGATTTCCTCCGGGTCCATCCCGGCCCTCGCCTGTCCCAAAGCCTTTCTTTTCTTCTCCGGCAATATTTCCCGCCATTCTTCTTCCGGCGTATCGTACACGGCTTTCGGCGAACCGGCGCGTTCCGTAAGTTCCCACCGTGTCCTCCTTCCCAAGCCCCGCACACACTCCAGCCAATAAGCATAAGGCTGCTGATGCTTCCAGTTTTCCGTCATCTGCCGTTTTCCTCCTTCCTTTTTTCCCGATCACCGGTCCCAATATACGTTTCCCGCCATCCTGCAGCTAATCGCTTCCGCCAGATGCACTTTCCCGATTTCCGGGGCTCCCTCCAAATCCGCCACGGTCCGCGCCACGCGCAGAATCCGGTAATAGGTGCGGGCGCTGAACTTCATTTTGCGGAAGGCTTTCTCCATCAGCCGCTTCCCCTCCGCATCCAACCGGCAAAACTGCCCCGTCTCCTCCGGTGTCAGGGCTGCGTTAAATCTGCCCGTCCCCCTTTTTTCCTGTATTTCCCTTGCCCGCAGGACCCTTTCCCGGATGGCCGCACTGGTTTCTTCCTTTTTCCGCCGTTTCCTCCCTTTCCCGTTCCCACCGGTCAAATCCTCCATTGCCAGTGCCGGAACTTCGGCGCAGATATCGATGCGGTCCAGCACCGGTCCTGACAGACGGCTTTGGTAACGCCTTATGGCAGGCTGCGTACACCTGCACCTTGCCAAGTCCGGGTAATAGCCGCAGGGGCAGGGATTCATGGCGCCCACCAGCATAAATTCCGCAGGATATTCATAATTTCCCCCGGTCCTTGCAATCTGTATTTTCTTTTCTTCCAGGGGTTGGCGCAGTACGTCCAGCACATGGGCGCCAAATTCCGGCATTTCATCCATAAAAAGGATTCCTTTGTGCGCCAGGCTGACAATTCCCGGTTTGGGATAAGCCCCGCCCCCCGCAAGCGCCTGTACCGTAATGGCATGGTGGGGACTTAAAAAAGGACGTTCCGTAAGAAAAGCATTCCCCCTGTTTAACAGCCCCGAAATGCTGTAAACGGAAGATACCTCCAGACATTCTTCCTCCGTCAGTTTAGGCAAAATTCCAATCATCCGTTTGGCAATCATGGTTTTCCCGGCTCCCGGCGGACCGATTAACAGAAGATTATGGAAACCTGCCGCCGCGATTTCCGCCGCCCGCTTGGCAGTCTGCTGACCGTTGACTTCGGAAAAGTCCAATACATTTTCACGGCTTTTGCCGTCTGTCTTTCCGTTTTCTTTTCCGTTTTCCTTTCCGCCGTCCGTTTTTGCGCACTTCCCCTCCCCACATTCTTTTCCCCCTAACAGCCCGATCACTTCTTCCAGGGAAGATACGCCGATGACTTCCACATCCGGGATAAGCGCCCCTTCGTTTTCGTTTTCCCATGGGACAATGCAGCGCCGGATACCCTGTTCCCTTGCCGTCTTTACCATGGGCAGTACGCCCTTCACCTCCTTCACCTTCCCGTCCAGGCTCAATTCCCCCGCCACCATAACGTCCGCCGCAAGGCTTTCTTCCACATGTCCGAGCGCCTGCAGGATTCCTACCGCCACGGGCAAATCATAACCTGTCCCGCTCTTTCGGATATCCGCCGGCGACAGGTTCACGGTAATGCGCATGGGAGGAAGGGAAATTCCTACGTTTTTCAATGCAACCCGCACCCGTTCCCCCGCTTCCTTTACCTCGCTTCCCAAATATCCTACCATTAAAAATCCCGGAAGCCCTTGGGATACGTCCACTTCCACACGGACCATCACCGCACGCATACCGCATATTGCCGCTGTTGAAACTACACTGAACATAATACCTCCTTTATTGTTTCATTCTTTACTTTTTACATTTTTATTTTGTCGGAATTTATGGGGAAACCCCTGTGAAAAAGGATGCTGCCGCATCCTCTGCAAGTCCGCGTTGCTGAAGTCCGCATAGCGGACTTGTGAATCCATGCGTCCGGCGACGCAGTTTCCTATAAGGAAATAAGACTTTTAACGCGCATTTGAAATATGCTTTCCGGCAGAAATACGCCACGATTTGCTAAAGACCCGCCCCATGCGAAAGAACCGCAACGTGCTGCCTGCACCGGATTTCGGGCAAGTCTCGCGCAAAGTGGTGAAACACCGTTTTTTTATTTCTTCCTATTTAATATGTATCGTTTATCCATGGCCAATCATCCCGGAACATATTCATCCACTTCCTCATCCGGTTTCTGCTCGATACCGGTCTGCAGTTCCGCATCCTCCTCGGAGGGTACGTTAAAGCCATTCTCACGCAAAAGCTCGGTATCCATGACATGCCGGTTATCCATGGTCTTCATGATATCCGCAATTTCCAGGTTCCGGTATTCCTTATCCGCCAAATCCATGATATTGTTGTTCTTAAAGCCCAAAACCATGGGACGGAGAATATCCATCTCATTGTTGCGGATCACAATTGCTTTTTCACCCGTATTCAATTCGATGCTGACACCGGGAGCCAATATATTAATGGACTGGATCAGGGCATCCACCACGTCAGAGTCAAAAACATCGGAATGCTTTAACAGGTATTTAATCGTCGTAACCTCGGACTCCGGCGACTGGTCTAAGCGCATGGCGGTCATCGTATCGTAAGTATCTGCCACCAGCAATACTTTCGCCCCCAGCGGCACTTTTATTTTCGGATCCAGTTCCCCTTTTAAGAAGCTGTCCCATACCCTGTGCATCTGCATACATACCCTTTTCACGCCCGGAGCCGCGGAAAATACGCTGCCGATTAACTCATACCCTGCCAGTACATATGTGTTGATAACCTGCTTTTCATCTTCATTCGGTTCATCTTTGTCGGCGATGGCTTTGGGAAGCGACAGTTTCCCGATATCATGGAGCAGCGCGGCAAAAATGACATCCATTTGGTCTTCCAGCCTCATGTTGAGCACATGGGTCATCATGGCGCACAAAATGCCCACATTCAAGGCATGTTTGTACACATAATCCTCTTTGCTCCTAAGATTTTGGATAAAGTTGATTTTCTTATCCATCTGCCAAAACACCAATCCTTATAATATCCTCATTACTGTCTCTGTTCATCAAA
>CANTGP010000099.1 GCA_947653315.1 uncultured Lachnospiraceae bacterium | reverse complement strand
GAAAGGAGTTGCGGCTATGTGTAAAATTATGGAAGATATGAGGAATGAAGCGGCACAAAAGGCAGAGTTAAAAAGTGCAAAGGAAACCGCAGAAAGATTGATAAAAAAGGGAAAAATGACGCTTGAAGAAATTGCGGAGTGCGTTCCTCTATTATCACTTGATGAACTAAGAGAAATTGAAATGAAAGTTATGCAGTTAGCGTAATCAATCGTATCAATCAAAATCAAATATAGTAACAGTGTTAGAGCATATAGGGAAATCGAGTAGGGGAAAAGCATCTTCCCTACTCGCCGCGCGCAGCGAACAGGGGGAAAATTTTCCCCCTGTTCGATTTAGTATACCACATTTTGGGGGGAGTGTGGTAGAATGATAGGAAGTCGGCACGGAAACCGGTTTTCGGTTTCCGTGGAAATTGTTTTTTGGCTGTTATGGAGGTTGTTATGGCTTTGCGGAAGAAGAACCAGAATTTGATGAATCTGATTAAGCGGGTACACAGTGTGGTGGAAAACGCGGATATTGAGAAGCACAGGCAGTCGCAGGATTATTTCGGGGCGCTGCTTGGGAACAGCAAGGATGTGGCAGTCCGTGAAATTTCCATTGAGGGGATGTATGGGGAGTGGGTGGCGGTAGACCGCGCCCATATGAAGAAATATGTGATTCTGTACTGTCATGGGGGCGGGTATTCCACGGGCAGCAGCCTGTATGCCCGGACATTGACAACGAAACTTGCCATGTCCACGTCCATGGATGTGCTTGGGTTTGATTACCGGCTGGCGCCGGAGCATCCTTATCCGGCGGCATTGGACGATGCCATGAAGGCATGGAATTACCTGATGCTTTTTGGGTATGGAGCGCGGGATGTAATCCTTGCGGGGGATTCGGCAGGGGGGAATCTGGCGCTGGCGCTTGTGCACCGGTTAAAGGCGGAAGGGCGCATTCTGCCCAGGGGGCTTGTGTTAATGTCCCCGTGGACGGATTTGACGTCGTCCGGGAAATCCCACGAGACGCGAAAGGATGTGGATCCGGTGCTGCATAAAGAATATTTGGAGCAGATGATACATAATTATGCGGAGGGGCAGGAGTTGGACAATCCTTTGGTCTCCCCGCTTTTCGGGGATTTTACCGATTTCCCTTCCACGTATATACAGGTGGGGGACAATGAAGTGCTTTTGAATGATTCTACCATGCTCCATAAGAAAATGGTGAAGGCAAACGTGCCGGTACAGATGGACGTGTTTAAGGGAATGTGGCATGTGTTCCAAATGTCGCCTTTTAAGACGGCTTATGAGGCGATGGAAAAAAATGCGGAGTTTATTTATGATATCTGCCGGTAGCAAGGAGAACCGAAAAAATAACGTTGCGGTTGCCAAATTCTTTGGACGTGTTTAAAAAATAATTTTTTGAAAAAATAAAGGAATTTTATGTCAGGTGCGGAATATTTTAAGTAGATGAAACTATTGTCTGTGCAGGAGTTCGTGAAAGAGAGGGCTTGGGGATGGGCATGTTAATTCGCGAAAAGCTGGAACAATGGGAAAAAGACTATTTAAGCCCTTATGCGTCCCTTAGTATGGACAGCAGGGGGCGGCAGCGGGAGGAGGAGCCGTGCGATATCCGTCCGGTTTACCAAAGGGACCGGGACAGGATTCTTCACAGCAAATCATTCCGCAGGCTGAAAGATAAGACGCAGGTATTCTTAACGCCGGAAGGGGATCATTACCGGACGCGGCTGACCCATACGCTGGAGGTGTCGCAGAATGCGCGCACGATTGCCAAGGCGCTGCGGATGAACGAGGATTTGGTGGAAGCCATTGCGCTGGGGCATGATTTGGGGCATACGCCTTTCGGACATGCCGGTGAACGTGCGCTTGCCAAAGTGTGCCCTTACGGGTTCTGCCACAGCGAGCAGAGTGTGCGGACGGTGGAAGTGCTGGAAAAGAACGGGCTTGGGTTGAACCTGACCGATGAAGTCAGGGACGGTATCCGCAACCATCAGACGCGGGGAATGCCGTATACGCTGGAAGGCAGGATTGTGCGTTTTTCGGACAAGATTGCCTATATCCACCACGATATGGACGATTCCATCCGGGGCGGTATTTTAAAGGAAGAAGATGTGCCGAAGGAAATCGGCGATGTCATTGGTTATACCACGGGGGAGCGGCTGGATCATTTTATCCATGATATCGTAACCACCAGTTACGGCAGCGACGATATACGGATGTCCCCGGCGGTGGAAACTGCGCTTAAGAAGCTGCGCAGCTTCATGTTCGAGAGGGTGTACCAGAATAAGGCGGCGAAAAGCCAGGAAAATAAGGCGGAAATGCTGATGGTGTCACTTTATGAATATTACCTGAAACATTTGGACAAACTTCCGGGGTACTTGAAACTGCGGATGGAGAAGTACGGGGATGCGCCGGAGATTGCGGTATGCGATTACATAGGCGCCATGTCGGACCGGTTTGCCATCGCACAGTATGAGGAATTGTTTATTCCGAAGTCGTGGCATTATTAACAGAAAAACCTAGCGGTTTTTCCGTCGAAAAACCTGGCGGGTTTTCCGTCGAAAAGATCGGCGGCTGTTTTGTCGAAAAAATTGGCGGCTGTTCTGTCGAAAAAATTGGCGGGTTTTCCGTTAAAAGACAGGTGGTTTTATTATATATAATTTTATAGAAGAAGGAAGGAAAGCATGTACTATCCTGACGAGTTAGTGGAAGAAGTGCGGATGAAAAATGATATAGTAGATGTGATTTCCGGTTATGTCCGTTTGCAGAAAAAGGGCGCAAACCATTTTGGGTTGTGTCCCTTTCATAATGAAAAATCTCCCTCGTTTTCCGTTTCCGGCGGGAAACAGATGTATTACTGTTTTGGCTGCGGGGCGGGGGGGAATGTGTTTACGTTTATTATGAATTATGAAAATTATTCCTTTGCCGAGGCGGTGAAGATGCTGGCGGACAGGGCGGGGGTGAACCTGCCGGAAATGGAATATTCCGAAGAAGTGCAGAAGAAGGAAGGGCACAGGAGCCGTCTTTTGGAAGTTAATAAGGAGGCGGCGAAATATTATTATTACCTGCTGCGCTCCCCGCAGGGAGAGAAGGGCTACCGGTATTTGGAAGGACGGGCTTTGGGAAAGGAAACCATGCAGAAGTTCGGGCTCGGGTTTGCCGGTATGTCCGGCAGCAGTTTGGTGCAATACCTGCGCTCTAAGGGATATCGGGACGAACTGGTACAGGAAGCGGGACTTGCCGGTTTTGATGAAAAATACGGGATGCATGATAAGTTTTGGAACCGCGTCATGTTTCCCATCCAAGATATCAACCACCGGGTGATCGGATTCGGCGGGCGCGTCATGGGGGACGCCAAGCCGAAATACTTAAATTCGCCGGAAACCATGGTGTTTGATAAAAGCCGGAACCTGTACGGGTTAAATTTTGCAAGGACATCGAGGAAAAATAACGTGATCCTCTGCGAAGGATACATGGATGTGATCGCCATGCACCAGGCAGGTTTTACGCAGGCGGTGGCTTCGCTTGGAACATCGTTTACTTCCGGGCAGGCGAACCTGTTAAAACGGTATGTGAAGGAAGTACTGCTCGCCTATGACAGTGACGGTGCGGGAGTGAAGGCGGCGCTGCGTGCCATCGGGATTTTAAAGGAAGCGGGGCTTAGCGGGAAAGTCATCCGTATGGAGCCGTACAAAGATCCCGATGAATTTGTGAAAAACCTTGGGGCGGAGGCGTTCCAGGAACGGATGGACCGGGCGGAAAACAGCTTTTTCTTTGAACTGCGCATGCTGGAGAGGGAGTATGACTTGACGGACCCGGAATCCAAGACAGGCTTCCATCGGGAAATCGCCAAGAAGCTGTGCGGGTTTTCCGAGGACGTGGAGCGGGAAAATTACGTACAGGCGGTAGCCGAACGTTACCATATCGGTTTGGAAAATCTGAGGAAGCTGGTGGTTTCCTATGCCGCGCAGACAGGATTCGCCTCTCCGGTTGTGCGCCCGAAGTCGGGGATTGCTGCCAAAAAGAACACGCCGGAGGAAAACAGGAAAAAATCCCAGCGTTTGTTGATTACGTGGCTTACGGAGGAACCGTCGCTGTACCCGAAGATTGCGAAATACATTACGCCGGAGGATTTCACCGAGGAGCTTTACCGGAAGGTGGCGGACAGGCTCTTTGAAGGGCTTTCCAAAGGGGAATACCAGCCTGCGTCAATCATCAGCATGTTTGCGGACGAGGAAGAACAGCGGGAAGCGGCGGCGCTTTTTAATACGAAACTCACCGAGCTTAAGACGAAGCAGGAGAGGGAAAAGGCGCTCCATGATATCATATATACGGTGAAAAAGAACAGTTATGAATATTATTCCGGACGGATGGGTGCGGAGATAAATGCCGTAAATCAGGTAATTGCGGGAAAAAAAGCATTGGAAGAACTTAGCAAAACGCATATTTCTTTGGATGAATGATAATACTACTACTACATTTAGGAAGGATGGAACCCAAAATGGATGAAAACACACAGGCAAAGTTTGAAGAACGGTTAAAAGAACTTTTAAACGCTGCTAAAAAGAAAAAGAATGTTCTGGAGTATCAGGAAATCAGCGACTTTTTCACGGAATTTACCTTGGAAGAGGAACAGTTCGACAGGATTTTGGAAACTTTGGAACAGAATAACGTGGATGTCCTGCGCATTACGGAAGAAGACGAGGTGGACGACGAGGAAATTATCCTGACGGAAGAAGACGAAGTGGATGTGGAGAACATCGACCTGTCCGTGCCGGACGGAATTAGCATCGAGGACCCGGTGAGGATGTACCTGAAGGAAATCGGCAAGGTACCGTTGCTTTCCGCCGAGGAGGAAATCGAGCTGGCAAAAAAGATGGAAATGGGCGACGAGGAAGCCAAAAAGCGTTTGGCGGAGGCCAATTTGCGTTTGGTGGTCAGCATTGCCAAGAGATATGTGGGGCGCGGTATGCTTTTTCTTGATTTAATCCAGGAAGGAAATCTCGGATTGATTAAGGCGGTGGAAAAATTCGATTACCGCAAGGGCTATAAATTCTCCACTTATGCCACATGGTGGATTCGTCAGGCGATTACCCGCGCCATTGCGGACCAGGCGAGAACCATCCGCATTCCCGTGCATATGGTAGAAACGATCAATAAATTAATCCGCGTGAGCAGGCAGTTGTTGCAGGAGCTTGGGCGGGAACCTACCCCGGAGGAAATTGCGGAAGAAATGAACATGCCCGTGGACCGTGTCCGGGAAATCCTTAAAATTTCCCAGGAGCCGGTTTCTTTGGAGACCCCAATCGGCGAGGAGGAAGACAGCCATTTGGGCGATTTCATCCAGGACGACAACGTACCGGTACCGGCGGATGCGGCGGCGTTTACCCTGTTAAAAGAACAGTTGGTGGAAGTGCTCAGTACGCTGACTGACAGGGAGCAGAAGGTGCTGCGCCTGCGCTTCGGGCTGGACGACGGAAGGGCGCGGACGCTGGAAGAAGTGGGCAAGGAATTTAACGTAACCCGTGAACGTATCCGCCAGATTGAAGCGAAAGCGCTGCGGAAACTGCGCCATCCCAGCAGAAGCCGCAAGTTAAAGGATTATTTGGATTGAATGCCCATGGAGACCGGGGAAAAAGTGAAGTTATCAAAACGGCTGACGGCGGTGGCAGCCATGGTGACAAAG
Source organism: uncultured Lachnospiraceae bacterium (assembly GCA_947653315.1). GTDB lineage: Bacteria > Bacillota > Clostridia > Lachnospirales > Lachnospiraceae > Kineothrix. The sequence continues at coordinate 3,412 of CANTGP010000099.1, read as the reverse complement.
GGAAATACGGTGTGCGATGTGGGATGCGACCACGGATTTGTGCCGGTTTACCTCGTGTTAAACGGCATCAGTCCGCATGTCATAGCCATGGATATTAACGAAGGACCGCTGGCGGCGGCGCGGGGACATGTGGCAGAATACAGGCTGTCCGACTACATAGAGACAAGGCTGTCCGACGGGCTTTTGGCCCTGCAGGCAGGGGAAGCGGATACGCTGGTCTGTGCCGGAATGGGCGGACGGCTGGTGGTAAAAATTTTGGAAGAAGGCAGGGAAAAACTTGCGGGAACGGCGGAATGCGCCGGAATAAACGGAATAAAAGAACTGATTCTGCAGCCGCAGTCTGATTTAGCGTATGTGCGCAAATACCTGCGCCAAACGGGATATGTGATTGCGGACGAGAATATGGTGGCGGAAGACGGCAAATACTATCCGATGATGCGCGTTTTGGCGGGGAACCGCCTGAAGCCGGACGGACGGACGGACGCCCATATGGCGGACGGAGCGCAAGCCGGGACGCGCCATGGGCTGGAAGATAAATACGGTCCGGTATTGCTGCGCAGGAAACATCCGGTATTAAAGGAATATTTGGAACGTGAGACCGGCATTTGCAGACAGATACTCGAAAATTTGGAAAAAAACGGGAACGGACAGGAGACCAGGAAACAGGAAATCATGGAACGGCTGCGGGATGCCCAAACGGCGCTTTCCTGTTTCCCGGCAATGTGACGGAACCGGGGATAAGGAGGAAGACGGCATGAATGAGGAAAAAAACGTGTCGTGCGGCGTTATTATCGAAAGCCTGGAACGGCTGTCCCCCCCTGTTTTTGCGGAAAGCTGGGACAATGTGGGGCTTTTGGCAGGCAGGCGGGATAAGACGGTGGGAAAAGTTTGCGTTGCGCTGGATGCCACGGACGGGGTCGTGGAGGAAGCGGCGGCAGAAGGCGCCGGTTTGCTTCTGACCCACCATCCGCTCATTTTTTCCGCCGTAAAAAGGGTGAATACCGATGATTTCACCGGACGCCGGATTGTGAAACTGCTGCAAAACGATATCAGTTATTATGCCATGCATACGAATTTTGACGTCATGGGCATGGCGGATGCGGCTGCCGGGAAAATGCGGATACAGGAGCGGCAGGTGTTGGATGTCACTTACGAGGATGCGGGAGCAAAGGAGGGCATCGGCAGATACGGGAAACTGCCCCGTCCGATGACGTTAAGGGAGTGCGCTTCTTACGTGAAAGAGGTATTTTGTTTGGAAAGCGTGAAAATCTACGGGGATGCGGATACCGTTTTGGAGCGTGCCGCCATATCCCCCGGTTCCGGCAAATCCATGATAAAACCGGCCGTTGCGGCAGGCGTGGATGTACTTGTGACAGGGGATATCGAGCATCATGAGGGATTGGATGCGATGGCACAGGGGCTTACGGTCATCGATGCGGGACATTACGGAATCGAGAAACTTTTCGTGCCGTATATGGTGGAATATTTAAAAGGGGAATTTCCGGGGTTAGAGGTGTTCGCGGCAAAAGAGAAAAATCCTTTTTGGGTGATGGTATAGGGGAAAGGCAGGCAGCAGGGCGCGCCGACAGGTGTGGAAGGTTCGTAAAAAGGAGGCAGGGAAGGTACTATGGTAACGGTAACGATTGACGGCAGGGAAAAGCAGTATGGGGAAGGGACTACCTATGAAACCATCGTGAAGGAGTACCAGCCGCAGTATGACAATACGATTGCGCTGGTTTCCTCCAACGGGAAAATCAGGGAACTGTTTAAGAAAGTAAAGAAGGACTGCGAGGTTTCTTTTTTTACAATGCGGGATTCCGTGGGTCATAAGACTTACGTGCGGAGCGCAATTATGCTGCTGATTAAGGCGCTGCGGGACGTGGCAGGGGCGGATAAGCTGGAAAAGGTGAAAGTGGAATTTGCCATCGGTCCCGGCTATTATTGCAGTGTCAAGGGGGATGTGGATTTGGATGATGCGTTTATCCGCAGCCTGAACCAAAGGATGCGGGAACTGGTGGACGCGGACCTGCCGGTAGTAAAGAAATCCTACCCGATGCAGGAAGCCATGGAGCTTTTCCGCAGGCAGAAGATGAAGGATAAGGAAAAGCTGTTCCGTTACCGGAGGAGTTCCTATGTCAATATTTACTGCCTGGACGGTTATTATGACTATTATTACGGTTATATGCTGCCCAGCACGGGGTATATAAAATATTTCGAGGTCATGGCGTATGAGGACGGGTTGATGCTTCTTCTGCCGGAACAGCAGGCGCCGAATAAGCTGCCGGTGATGGAGCCGCGGGAAAAATTGTTCCAAACCTTGAAAAAATCCGACGCATGGGGTAGAATGATGGGGATTGATACCGTGGGGGATTTGAACGACAAAATCTGCCAGGGCAATTTTAACGATATGATATTGGTGCAGGAAGCGCTGCAGGAGCGGCGGATCGGGGAAATCGCGGAAGATATCGTAAACAGGGGCGGCGTGAAATTCGTCATGATTGCGGGACCTTCTTCTTCGGGGAAAACCACGTTTTCCCACCGGCTGTCCATCCAACTGCGCACGTATGGGCTGACGCCCCATCCCATCGCTTTGGACGATTATTTCGTCAACCGGCAGGATACGCCCAGGGATGAAAACGGCGAATACAATTTTGAATGCCTGGAGGCCATTGACCTGAAACAGTTCAATAAGGACATGACGGAGCTGTTGGAGGGAAAGACGGTGGAGCTTCCCAGCTTTAATTTTAAGACGGGAACAAGGGAATACCGGGGGAATTATAAGACGCTGGGACCGGAGGATGTGCTTGTCATCGAGGGGATTCACGGACTGAATGACGCCACTTCCTATGCCCTGCCAAACGACAGCAAGTATAAAATATACATCAGCGCGCTCACCAGCATCAACATCGACGAACATAACCGGATTCCCACCACGGACGGCAGGCTGCTGCGCCGGATGGTGCGGGATGCCAGGACGAGGGGCGCCAGCGCCCAAAGGACCATCGGAATGTGGTCTTCCGTAAGGAAGGGGGAGGAAAAGTACATTTTCCCGTTCCAGGAAAGCGCGGATGCCATGTTTAATTCCGTGCTGATTTACGAACTGGCGGTCTTAAAGCAGTATGCGGAGCCGTTATTGTTCGGGATTAATAAAGGGGAACCGGAGTATTATGAGGCAAAAAGGCTTTTAAAGTTTTTGGAATATTTTGTGGGGGTCAGCAGTGACGACCTTCCGAAGAACTCCATATGCAGGGAGTTCGTGGGCGGAAGCTGTTTCCATGTATAGCGCATGGGGACGGAAATCCTTCTTCCCGGCAAAGAATACTAAGTAGGATAAATGATCGCGGCTGCGGGAAACCGCAGGTGAGGAAAGTCCGGGCTTCGCAGGGCAGGATGCCGGATAACGTCCGGTGGA
>CANTGP010000098.1 GCA_947653315.1 uncultured Lachnospiraceae bacterium | reverse complement strand
TATGCACACGGGCACCCCAAGGAAGATGCCAGCGGAGCTGGCGGGTGCCCGGCGCGCGAGTAGGGGGAAAAATTTCCCCTACTCGATTGCACAGCCCTGTGCAAAGGTACGGCCTGGCCGATAATAATGGAGGTGGATGTTATGGAGCATGTTTTGGAAAAGTACGGAATTGATTACAAGGACGGGATCGTGAACAGGGGGAACCTTGGGCGGTTAAAGAAATGCATGGAAAAGGCGAGGCAGGGCGGGAAACTGACCCTTGGGTTTATCGGCGGATCGATTACGCAGGGGTCTCTGTCTTCCACGCCGGAAACCTGTTATGCCTATTTGGTGTTCCGGTGGTGGGCTGAGACTTTTCCGCAGGCGGAATTTACTTACGTGAACGCGGGCGTCGGGGGAACGACGTCACAGTTCGGGGTTGCCAGGGTGCAGGAGGATCTGCTCCGGCATGAGCCGGATTTCGTGATTGTGGAGTTCAGCGTAAACGATGAGGATGAGGAACATTTTGCGGAAACTTATGAAGGACTGGTGAGAAAAATTTACGGAAGCGGTTTTGCGCCTGCCGTACTGCTGGTGCATAATGTACGGTATGATACCGGCGTAAATGCCGAGAACCAACACAGGAAAATCGGTAAGGCATATCATTTGCCAAGTGTCAGCATGAAACCGACGATTTACCGGAAGGTGGAGGAAGGCAAGCTGCCTGCAAGGGAGATTACGCCGGACGACCTGCATCCCAATGACGAAGGCCACGCTTTGGTGGCAGGGGTAATTTGCGGCTTCCTCGGCGATGTGTGTGCGGAAGGGAAAGAGACGGAAGACGGCGGGGAAAACGGACTGCCGGAGGCGGTTACGCCCAACGCTTACGAGCATTCCGTGCGTTACCGGAATGACAACTGTGAGCCGGAGTGTGCGGGGTTTGCCGGGGATACGGATGACTCTGCGGAAAACACCGAAAAAAATTTCCGAAAAGGTTGGACTGCAAGCCGCATAAATGATAGAATAGTATTCAAAGTAGAGGGTACGGAGATAGCGGTCCAGTATAGGAAATCGGTCAGAAAACCTGCGCCGGTTGCCCGTGTTACCGTGGACGGTGACGGGGAACATGCGCATGTTTTGGACGGGAATTTCGGGGAAGACTGGGGAGACTGCCTGTATATCGATACCGTTGCGGAGCGTTTGGAAAACAGGGTACATGAGGTGGAGATTACCATCGTGGAAGGAAATGCCGCCACGGATGGGGAGACTGCCGGTAAGGAGGTTGCGGTTCCGTTTTATTTGGTATCGGTAATTGGCTCACGGTAGGAGGACAATTATGGGAACAGCGGGAAGCGGCGGAAAAGGATTTTTTAAACAGCGCAAGGCGGAAGAAGGCGGCATTCAGGGAAAACGGGCGAAACGCGCCGATGAGGTGAAACCCAAAAAAGAACCCGGAATCAAACGGATTCCGAAGCCGAAAAAGGAAGCAGCCTTGAAAACGGAAAAAGGGCAGGAACCCAAAGCAAAATCCGGCCTGAAAAGCGGGATGTCCGCACAGGTGCGGACGGCATCTGCGGGAAAGGGGACTGTCCTGTCCGGCAATTCGAGCATTATGGGGACGCTGATTAAGGCGTTTCTGGTTCCGATTGTGCTGATTATCATACTGGGAGCCGTTTCCTATATAACAGCATCCAACACGATTAAGAAACAGGTGGAGGAGTCTTCGGTATCCACCCTTTCGGCGATGGGCATGTACTGTGAACTGATGACCGGGAATGTGTCCAGCAAGGCGTTGGAGCTGGTGGCAGGGGACAACCTGTCCGATTATTATGATTCCTATGCAAAGAGGGGCAACAGCGATGCCATGCAGTACTGGCGTGACGCGAAGAAGAATCTGTTGCAGGTGAAGGCAAGCGTGCAGTACATATACAGTTACAGCATTATTCCCGAATACGGGACATATCTTTCCTCCCTGTCGGGAAGCATGGGGGATGACGTACTGAAAGGATTTTTGGAATCAACGGAAGGGCAGTATTTCCCGGAAGGCGATACGCGCAAAACCGCATGGCTGGGATACCATTCCTTTTTGGACGAACGTTTTAAAATCGATCCGGAACGCTACGGTTTGGTTTTTTACCAAAAATTCTTAAAAACGGATACGTTTTTGGTTTTGGACATTACGATGGAAACCGTGGAAAAGATGCTCAATGAAATGGATTTTGGCGAGAACAGCATCAAAGGGATGGTTACGCCGGACGGAAGGGAGATCGTCCGTATCCAAAAAGAAGGGGAAGGCGTAAAACCCGAAAGCACGGAACCGGTTTTCACCGATAAGGAATTTTTTGCAAAGAGCGCAGGGGCGACGGAAGTGGGCAGCGAGTACGTGAAGTACAACGGAAGCACGTACCTGTACCTGTATACGCCCATAGGGAAAACGGGAATCATGATGTGCAGTCTGATTCCGCAGGACAATATTGTAAAGGAAGTAAGTTTTATCCGTAATATCTGCGTGGCGATGATTATTTTGGCGTGCATTATCGCTTTTGTCATCGGCAGCAGGATTGCGTCCGGCATGAGTAAGTCCGTGAAAATAATGACAAACGGGCTGGATAAGGTATCGGAAGGCGACCTGACCCAGAGTTTCCATATTAAACGCAAGGATGAATTCGGCCTGTTGGCAAAAGGGCTGAACGACATGCTGGCGAGTATGCGGACGCTGATGGCGGATATGAAGAAGTTCGGAAATCAGGTAAAGGAAATGGCGGACGGGGTAGCCGTAAAATCGGATACCATCAACACCTCCATTAAGGAGATATCCAATGCCGTGGACGACGTGGCGTCGGGAACGCAGACGCAGGCGAGGGAAGCGGATTTAAGCAACAGCAAAATGGCGGGGTTTGCCGAAAAAGTGGATAGTGCCTGCGACGGCGCAGACGACATGGGCAATACGATAGACCGCGCCACGGCTGCGGTAGGACAGGGACGCATTATTGTGGACGAGCTCAGTAAGAAGACGGAAACCACGGTGGAAATTACGAAAGTCCTTGTGGACAACATTAACGATGTGGGAGAGCGGTCTTCGGAAATCGAAGGCTTTATCGATACGATTAACAGCATTGCAAGGCAGACCAATCTTCTGTCCCTGAACGCTTCCATCGAGGCGGCAAGGGCAGGGGAAAACGGCAGGGGCTTCGCCGTGGTGGCGGAGGAAATCCGGCAGTTGGCGGACGAATCCATGCAGGCGGGAAAAAATATTAAGAAAATCGTGGAAAATATCGTGGAAACCACGCAGAAGACCACGGATTCCGCCAGGGAAGCCGAGACGATTGTGTACGCACAGGCGGATGCGCTCAAGGAAACCATACAGGTCTTCGGGGAAATCAACCAGTGTGTGGAAAGCCTTGTCAACGGCCTGAAAGAGATTGCGAACAGCATGAGGGAAATTAACGGGGAAAAGGATATGGTGCAGGAATCCATAAGGAGCATTTCCGTTGTTTCCGAGCAGGCTGCCGTTGCCACGGAGGAAGTGACCGCTGCTTTGGACGGACAGGTGAAAATTGTTTCCGACCTGACGGAAGAAGTGGAACTGTTAAAAGAAGAAGCGGATGCGTTGGATCATTCGCTTAGCAAATTTCTTGTTTAAGCCTCCCGCGGCAGTCGCCAAATATCCGCACGAGTGCGTCTACTTGGCTCGTTGCCCGCGGGAATAAAAGCGGAGGAAGATGAAATGTTCAGGGATGATTTTGCATGGGGCGTTGCGAGCAGCGCCTATCAGATAGAAGGAAAAGATAAGGAAGACGGCTGCGGCAAAACGGTGTGGGACACCTTTGCCGCTGCCGGTAAGATAGCGGACGGGCAAAATGCGGAGATATCCTGTGACCATATACACAGGTATCGGGAAGATTTTGCCCTGATGCGTTTATTGGGGGTGAAACATTACCGTTTTTCGCTAAATTGGGCGAGGATTCTGCCCGAGGGAACCGGACGCGTGAATGAAAAAGGAATCCGGCTATACCGCGACATGATACGGGAAATGGTGAAGAACGGCATTACGCCTTACATTACCATGTACCATTGGGAACTGCCGCAGGCGCTTCAGGACAAAGGCGGGTGGCTGAATGAGGAAATCATCCAATGGTTTGGGGAATATGCGAAAACGGTGGCGGAGAATTTCTCCGATGTGTGCGAATATTTTATTACGTTAAACGAGCCTCAGTGTTTTGTGGGGCTGGGGCATTTGTCGGGGGTACATGCGCCGGGAATGAAACTTTCCCCAAAGGAGGTATTCCAAATTGCCCATAATGCCCTGCGTGCCCACGGGCAGGCGGTTATTAATTTAAGGAAATATGCATGCCGTCCGGTGAAAATCGGTTATGCGCCCACCTGCGGCATGGCGTATCCGGCGACGGAGTGCAAGGAAGATATCGAAGCGGCAAAAAAAGTGCTGTTCGGTTTTTATAATCCGGTGGAAAACTGGACGTGGAATGTGGCATGGTTTTCCGATCCCGTGTTTTTGGGGCATTACCCGGAAGAAGGGCTGAAAAAGTATGCGGAGTACCTGCCGGAAATCACGCAGGAGGATATGGAGCTGATTCACCAGCCTTTGGATTTCATGGGGCAGAATATCTATAACGGATACATGGTGCGCGCAGGGGCGGACGGGGAACCGGAATTTGTGGGCAGAAAGGCAGGGTATGCCAAAACCGCAGCCAACTGGCCGGTGACGCCGGATGCTTTCTACTGGGGCGTCAGGTTTTTGTATGAAAGGTACAGACATCCGTTGTATATTACGGAAAACGGAATGTCCTGCCATGACGTAGTGTCTTCGGACGGGCGGGTGCATGACCCCAACCGCATCCATTTTCTTGACCGGTATTTGTCCGCACTGCAGAAAGCCTGTGAGGACGGTGCGGATGTCCGGGGATATTTTTTGTGGACGTTCCTCGATAATTTTGAATGGGATAAGGGATATAATGAACGTTTCGGCCTTGTCTACGTGGACTTTGAAACGCAGAAACGTATTGCGAAGGATTCCGCTTTCTGGTACCGGAAAGTCATGGAAACGAACGGGAAGGAGCTTGGTATAAATAAAATGGAAAACACAAAACAGATTTTATTTTTGGAGCCGGTATTCAAGAAAATGGTTTGGGGCGGGGAACGCATGGGGGAAGAATTCCATTATGAGCTGCCTTCCGGCAATATCGGGGAATGCTGGGGCATCAGCGCCCATCCCCACGGCGACTGCGAAATCAGGGAAGGCATGTATAAAGGAAAGAAACTTTCCGAGCTGTGGAAGGAGCAGCCGGAACTGTTCGGCCATTTTGACGCGCCGGGTTTCCCGCTGCTGATTAAGATTATCGATGCCAAGCAGGATTTGAGCATACAGGTGCACCCCGACGATGCGTATGCCGGGGAGAAGGAAAACGGCAGTTTGGGAAAGACGGAGTGCTGGTACGTGGTGGACTGCGCGGAGGATTCCAGCCTGGTCATCGGCCATAATGCCGAAAGCAGGGAGCAGATGCGGGGAATGATTGAACAGGGGGAATGGGACCGCTTCCTGCGGGAGATTCCGGTCCATAAGGGCGATTTCATACAGATTGACCCAGGAACGGTCCACGCCATCAAAGGCGGGCTGATGATACTGGAAACCCAGCAGAGCAGCGACATTACCTACCGTTTATATGATTACGGACGCATGGTGGACGGCAAGCCCAGGGAGCTGCATTTGGACAAGAGCATGGATGTCATTACCGTTCCGGCGAAGGATGTGGCAAACAGCGTGAAAAATACCGACGGTCTGCCTGCCAATACGATGAATGTGCTGGAGTCCAACCAATATTACACGGTGTGGAAAATCGATGTGGATAAGGAATTTGATTTGGAGCAGGAATATCCGTTCATGAACATGAGTGTTATTGAAGGCGACGGGCTGGTGAACGGACAGATGGTGAAGAAAGGGGATCATTTTGTTCTTCCCGCAGGATTCGGGAAAGCGGAACTGAGGGGTGCAATGAGACTCATCGCTTCGGCGGCAAAGTAAGGAAGGGATACTTGGGAGATTGGGACGATGGACGGAAATGTGATTGAACTGCGGAATGTGCGGAAGGAATTTGTGACTGCCAAACATTATCCCGGATGGAGCGGGGCCGTGAAAGGGCTTTTTTCCGGGGAAAAGGAAAAGAAAGTTGCGGTGGACGACATTTCGTTCGGAATCAAAGAAGGGGAAATCGTCGGCTATATCGGGAGTAACGGGGCGGGAAAGTCCACGACGATTAAGATGATGTCGGGGATTCTGACCCCTACTTCCGGCTCCTGTATGGTGAACGGATTGGAGCCGTACAGGAACCGGAAAAAGAATGCAAAGAATATCGGGGTAGTGTTCGGGCAGCGGACCCAGCTTTGGTGGGATCTGCCCCTGAGCGAGACCTATACCGTGTTAAAAGAAATCTACGGGGTGTCTGACGGGGATTATGCGGAACGGATGAATTTTTTTGAAGATGTGCTGGAGTTAGGGGAATTTATGCACAACACCGTCAGAACCTTATCTTTGGGGCAGCGTATGCGGGCGGACTTGGCGGCCGCGCTGCTCCATAATCCCAAAGTACTGTTCCTGGATGAGCCGACCATCGGACTGGATGTGGTGGTAAAGGATAGAATTCGTCTGGCAATCAGGGAAATCAATGAAACATATCATACGACGGTCATTCTGACGACCCATGACCTGAACGATATTGAGGAATTGTGCCGCCGGATTATCATTATCGATGCCGGTAAGAAAATCTATGATTCCACGTTAAGCCAACTGAAAAAGGATTACGGTTTCCGCTGCAGTATTACTTTCGAGTGGAAAGACATGCCGGATGAAGCACAGACACGGATGCTCCGGGATATGGGCGGGAACATAGGATACCGGGAATCGGATAAGGGAGCCAAAGTGTATTTCAGCAAAAAAGAAATCAGCGTTGCGCAGGTAATCGGTAAGGTGATGGGAATCGTGGAGGTAAAGGATATCCAAATCAAGGAAACGGAGCTTACGGACATCGTGAAGGATATCTACCAAAACAGCGCGGGGATGGGAGTATGACGAGATTTTTCAGGATTTACTGGACATTTGCCTCAAACCAAATAAAATCGAATTTTGTTTACAAGGGCAGGTTTTACCTGTTCATCATCCGTAAATTCCTCGGTATGTTTATTTATTATTATCTTTGGATGGCGGTTTATGCGGGAACTTCTTCCGGCAGCATCGGCGGGTTTACCCGTGGGGAAATGGTTCTTTATGTTTTCCTGTCTTATACGGTTTCCGATATCGTCATGGTAGGGATTTCTTCGGAAATCGGCAAAGACGTACTGGACGGCAGTGTGGCGTTGAATCTGGTCAAACCGGTGAATTACAGGCTGTATCTGACCTTTCAGTCTTTGGGGGTAATGATATACCGGGTGGTTGTGCCGTCTGTTTTTATTTGGATCGGGCTGGAAATCTATAAGGTTACGGAGCTTGGAATGCCGGTAATCCGCCCGCTATCCCTGCTGTGCTTCCTCGTAAGCATGCTCCTCAGTTTTTTCGTTTATGTGTTTTTTGATTATTGTTTCGGTATGCTTGCATTCGTCACCACATATATTTTCGGAATGAATATTATGAAAAATGCGGCGCTGAATTTACTGTCGGGGAAGCTGGCGCCGGTTTCCTTCTTTCCGCCCGTGATACAGGAAATTTTCTCTTTTCTTCCGTTTACGGCGATGACTTATGTGCCCGTGATGATTTACCTTGGAAAATATCCGGGCGCGGAAGTACTGGGACAGCTTGGAAAACAGGCATTTTGGGCAGTGGCGCTATATTTGGCGGGAAGTCTTTTGTGGAAGAAAATCGAGAAACGGATTGTGGTTTTAGGGGGCTGACAGGGGGGTGGCATCATGAAGAAACTGGCGGGATATGCAAGACTGTACCGGATTTTTGCCGTACAGTACATGAAGACGGTCATGCAGTCCAAAGTGGATTTTTTTGCCGGGTTAAGCGGTTTTTTGGTTTCCCAGGCGGCAGGGCTGGCTTTCCTCGGTCTTGTTTTCAGGCAGATTCCGTCCATACATGGCTGGACGTTGGAACAGATGCTTTTCCTGTACGGATTCGCCCAAATACCGAGGGGAATTGACCATTTACTGACGGACAATTTATGGATGGTCGGATGGCAGATGGTAATCAGGGGAACCTTTGACAAATACATGCTGCGTCCGATGAACATCTTTTTTCAGATTGTATGTGAAAAAATACAGTTTGATGCGGTGGGGGAACTTTTGGTAGGCGTGTTCTTTGTGGGAAGGGCCGTTACCCACGGGGTAGTCCGGGTTACGTTTTTAAACGCGTTTTGGTTTGTGGTTTCCGTGACTGCCGGCAGCATTATTTATACTTCCGTAAAGCTGGTTTTGGCATCTTTGGCATTTTGGATCAAAGACAGTTCCCCTTTGATGACGACGGCGTATGATGTGGCGGATTTTGCCAAATATCCGGTGGGGATTTACGCGAAGCCCATCCGGATCGTACTGATGACCGTGCTGCCGTTTGCCTTTGTGGCTTATGTCCCGGCTGCATTTTTCCTGGAACGGGCGAATGTCTGGAAGACGATTGTGGCGGAATGCGGTGTCGCGGCAGTGTTTTGGGTGTTTGCTTACGGATTGTTCCGGAGGGGGCTGGAGGTTTATGAGAGCGCGGGAAGTTGAGTATGTGTAAAGGTTCCGGAGAATCCGGTCTCTTTGCAGCTTCGAGGTGCTTTCGCGCATGTATGTGCGAAAATCCAAAGGGTTGCAGCGCGCGCTTCGTGAAGCGTGTTACTGGTCACGGAGTGAGCAGTAACGAATAGTTACGGCGGTTAAGGGGGATTGCGAAAAGTTGTTGACGGAAACACTGGTAAGTGCTAACATATTTGATAGAAAAAGGTGTTACCGTAAAGCAACGGTTCACCTCAGTTATGTGGTTATCAAAAAAGCAACCTAACTTTGGTCGGTGCGGTTGCTTTTTTGATGTCTTTTATTTCTTCCGGTCTGTCGGATACTGATTATTGAGACGATGATGCTGATGACCGTCACTGCAATACCGACAAGCTCCAAAATCATTCCGAACACCAATAGCGCTTACCTTCCGCTCTATTTTCCATATGTATCCCCTCCTTCGATACAGGAAGCTCTCAAAATGTACTCATTTTGGCAAAAGGCGAACCGCTACCCG
>CANTGP010000097.1 GCA_947653315.1 uncultured Lachnospiraceae bacterium | reverse complement strand
AGCATTTCAGGAGGAAAAACAAACATGATTTCGATACTTTTTGTGTGCCACGGCAACATCTGCCGCTCCCCCATGGCAGAATTCATACTAAAAGACATGGTAAAAAAGCAAGGGATATCCAATCAGTTTGAAATTGCTTCTGCCGCCACCAGTACGGAGGAAATTTGGAACGGAATTGGTAATCCGGTTTATCCGCCGGCGCGGGAGGAACTGGCGAAACACGGAATCCGTTGTGATGGTAAACGTGCCGTCCAGCTTAAAAAATCGGATTATGATTATTATGATTACTTAATTGGCATGGATGCCATGAATATCAGGAATATGGAACGGATTACGGGGCATAAACACGGGGAAGCCGGTGGAAAAATCGCTTTGCTTTTGGAGTATGCGGGGAGGCAGGACAGCATTTCGGATCCATGGTATACTTCAAGGTTTGACGTGACCTACCGGGACGTGGTGGAAGGATGTCAGGCATTTTTGGGATATTTGAGGGAAAAAGGCAGGGTGGATGTCTGATGGGGAGGAAAAAGGTCTGGGCAAAAATCGGAAAGGCGGGGAATGGAAACCGGACCGGAAATGGAAGCAAGAGAAAATATACCGCATACGGAGCTGCTTTATTCCTTTTGGCTGCCGCAACCTATTTGGAATGCTGCGCGGCAACGGCATATGTATGGGCGGGTTTTAACGGCTATGGCGGAATATGGATGGAATATAACGAAAAGGGAAAAGCTGTTGGGGATGTTTTGTTTATTCTGCCGTGTTTTTTGCTGGTGGCGGTCATGACCGGCCGTATACTCATGCATGTGAAGCGGAAAGCACCCGCAAAATCTTATTTGTGCGATGGTTTATGTTTGGCTGCCGGAATAGCCGTGGGTATCCTTTCTTTTTATGCCGTACCGGAACCGCGCCGGACAATGATATATGCCCTCGAATGTTTGATACGGGATTTGGGCTGGCTCGAATATCCGGCTGGGTGAAGTGATATGTTTTCATATTGTTTTTCACGGATACCGGGGGCGGAGAGACGGTTCTTGGAGCGTGCTTAAAATATGCTTTGAAAAATAAATGGAAATCCCTAAAAATACGATTCCATAATGATTGCAAAAAGAAAAGCCCTATGATATAATATGTCCAGTGGGCAATGATAAAAAATTAACAATCGTTGCATATAACCGTAAAGACATTATATGATGGAGGAAAAAACAATGGCAAAAAAAGTAGTTTTGGCAGGCGCCTGCCGTACAGCAATCGGTACTATGGGCGGTTCCTTAAGCACAACACCGGCAGCAGAGCTTGGCGCAATCGTTATCAAGGAAGCATTGAACAGGGCAGGGGTTGCTCCGGAACAGGTGGATCAGGTGTATATGGGATGCGTCATCCAGGCAGGCCTTGGACAGAACGTGGCTCGTCAGGCATCCATCAAAGCAGGGCTTCCGATTGAAGTTCCGGCGGTTACAATGAACGTTGTATGCGGTTCGGGTCTTAACTGCGTGAACCAGGCGGCACAGATGATTATCGCCGGTGATGCCGATGTTGTCGTTGCCGGTGGTATGGAAAATATGTCCATGGCTCCTTACGCGGTACCCAATGCACGTTTCGGTTACAGGATGAACAACGGTACTTTGGTGGATACGATGGTAAACGATGCCCTTTGGGATGCATTTAACCAGTACCACATGATTAAGACGGCGGACAATATCTGCGAGGAATGGGGACTTACAAGGGAAGAACTTGACGAGTTCGCGTTAAAGAGCCAGCAGAAGACGGAAGCGGCACAGAAATCCGGCGCTTTTGACAAGGAAATCGTACCGGTTATGGTAAAGAAGAAAAAGGAAATGGTTGAATTCAAAGTGGATGAAGGTCCCCGCCCCGGTTCCACCATGGAAGGGCTTGCAAAACTCCGTCCCATCAATCCGAACGGATTCGTTACGGCAGGCAATGCCTCCGGTATTAACGACGGTGCGGCAGCCATCGTGGTTATGAGTGAGGAAAAAGCGAAAGAACTGGGCGTAACACCCATGGCTACCTATGTGGCAGGTGCGCTTGCAGGCGTAAGACCCGAAGTAATGGGTATCGGTCCCGTTGCCGCCACCAAAAAAGTTATGGCGAAGACCGGCATGAAGATTGAAGACTTTGAAATCATCGAAGCAAACGAAGCATTTGCGGCACAGTCCGTGGCGGTTGGAAAGGATTTGGGCATTGACGTGGATAAGCAGCTCAATCCCAACGGCGGTGCAATCGCGCTGGGACATCCGGTAGGCGCTTCGGGATGCCGTATCCTTGTTACCCTGCTTCATGAGATGGAAGCAAAAGGCGCAAAGACAGGTCTTGCAACCCTTTGTATCGGCGGCGGTATGGGATGCGCCACTATCGTAACAAGAGAATAAGGAAAGAATCCATAAACTTGATAAGCAGGCTTTTTAGGTCTGCTTATTGGGCTGTCAAATATTAAATTTAAGAACTGTGATACTAAAATTGGAATTCCAATCAGGAGTCAACAATCCCGCTGCAGGCAACGGGGTGCCGAACTTCCAATGCTGCAGAGAGCAAAACATCTGCGATATGTGGGGATTGGCACTTGCGGCAGTCAATAAATATCCGGACAAGTGCGGTTACTTGGTCCGTTGCCCGCGGGAATAAAAAAAGAAAAGGAGATACGGCAATGGAATTTATCGTATACGAGCAGAAAGGCAATTATGGGGTTATCACCATCAACCGTGAAAAAGCGCTGAACGCATTGAATTCAACGGTACTGGAAGAATTGGACCAAACGTTGGATGCCGTGAATTTGGACGAGGTAAGATGTTTGGTTTTAACCGGCGCAGGACAGAAATCTTTTGTGGCGGGTGCGGATATCGGTGAGATGAGCAGCCTGACAAAAGAGCAGGGAGAAGCATTCGGTAAAAAAGGCAACGACGTATTCCGCAAATTAGAAACGTTCCCCGTTCCCGTGATTGCGGCGGTAAACGGATTCGCGCTCGGCGGCGGCTGTGAGATTTCCATGAGCTGTGACATCAGGATATGTTCCGACAATGCGGTATTCGGGCAGCCCGAAGTGGGATTGGGAATCACCCCCGGATTCGGCGGAACGCAGAGACTTGCACGTCTTGTGGGAGCAGGCATGGCAAAACAAATGATTTATACCGCAAGGAACATCAAAGCGGACGAAGCGTTGCGGATCGGTCTTGTAAATGCCGTATATACCCAGGAAGAACTGATGCCCGCGGCGGAGAAAATGGCGGCAGGCATTGCGAAGAATGCGCCCATTGCGGTACGTAACTGCAAGAAAGCCATTAATGAAGGTTTGGATGTGGATATGGACAAAGCCATCGTAATTGAGGAAAAATTATTCGGCGACTGCTTTGAATCCTATGACCAGAAAGAAGGCATGGCAGCATTCCTTGAAAAGAGGAAAGTGGAGAAGTTCCTGAACAAATAACTTTTTGGAAGGGTTAAACATAACCGGCCGTCACGCTGCCGTTCAGGGGGCGGATGGCGGCAGGTAATAAATATTATATTATCATATCAATCATATCATAATTAGGAGGAAGTAAGATGAAAGTAGGTATTATTGGCGCCGGCACAATGGGTTCTGGTATTGCACAGGCTTTTGCCCAGACAGAAGGGTACGAAGTATTCCTTTGCGATATCAATGAAGAATTCGCAGCAAACGGTAAGAACAAGATTGCAAAAGGTTTCGAGAAACGTATTGCAAAAGGCAAGATGGATCAGGCAGCGGCGGATGCCATCCTTGCAAAGATTACAACGGGCGTGAAAACCATCTGCACGGACTGCGATTTGGTTGTGGAAGCGGCTTTGGAAGTTATGGACATTAAGAAACAGACCTTTAAGGAACTGCAGGATATCTGCAAGAAAGACTGTATTTTTGCCACCAATACATCTTCCCTTTCCATTACGGAAATCGGCGCAGGGCTTGACAGACCGGTGATCGGCATGCATTTCTTCAATCCGGCTCCCGTTATGAAACTGGTGGAAGTCATTGCAGGATTGAATACGCCGGATGAGACCGTGGAGAAAATTAAATCCATTTCCGAGGAAATCGGCAAGACTCCGGTACAGGTAAACGAAGCGGCAGGCTTTGTGGTAAACAGGATTCTGATTCCGATGATCAACGAAGCAATCGGTATTTACGCTGACGGCGTTGCATCCGTGGAAGGCATTGACAATGCAATGAAACTTGGCGCAAACCATCCGATGGGACCTTTGGCGTTGGGTGATTTGGTAGGTTTGGATATTGTGCTTGCCATCATGGAAGTGCTTCAGGCAGAAACGGGCGATCCGAAATACCGTCCTCATCCGCTCCTTAAGAAAATGGTCCGCGGCGGGCAGCTTGGACAGAAGACCGGCAAAGGTTTTTATGACTATTCGAAATAAGGGACAGGATTTATACAGATTTCTATAAATATTTAGAAGCAAGAAAGTTAAGGAAAATATGGAGGAAATAAAATCATGGATTTTATGTTAACAAAACAACATGAAATGGCAAGGACGCTTTTCAGGGAATTTGCTGAAAAGGAAGTAAAGCCTCTGGCACAGGAAGTAGACGAAACGGAAATTTTCCCCAGAGGGACAGTTGAGAAAATGGCAAAAGCAGGATTCATGGGTATTCCCGTTCCGAAGGAGTACGGCGGACAGGGCTGCGATATCTTAACCTACGCAATGTGCGTGGAGGAGCTTTCCAAAGTGTGCGGCACCACGGGCGTTATCGTTTCCGCACATACCTCCCTTTGCTGCGATCCCATCCTTACATACGGGACGGAAGAACAGAAGCAGAAATATTTACCCGATCTTGCAAGCGGCAGGAAAATCGGTGCTTTTGGCCTGACGGAGCCCGGTGCAGGTACGGATGCGCAGGGACAGCAGACTAAGGCTGTATTGGAAGGCGACGAGTGGGTATTAAACGGCTCCAAGATTTTCATTACCAACGGTAAGGAAGCCGATGTATACGTAATCTTCGCAGTAACGGGCGTTGTGGAGAAACGCGGCAGGTTATCCAAGGAAATCACGGCGTTTATCGTGGAAAAGGGAACCCCCGGATTTACGTTCGGTACCAAGGAGAAGAAGATGGGTATCCGTGGATCTTCCACCTACGAGTTGATTTTCACCGACTGCAGGATTCCGAAGGAAAATATCCTTGGACAGCAGGGCAAAGGCTTCGGTATCGCAATGCATACCCTTGACGGCGGACGGATTGGTATCGCTTCCCAGGCATTGGGACTTGCAGAGGGCGCTTTGGAAAGAACCGTGGAATACGTAAAAGAAAGGAAACAGTTCGGCAGGGCAATCGGACAGTTCCAAAATACACAGTTCCAGCTTGCGGATATGGCTACCAAAGTGGAAGCGGCCCAGCTTCTCGTTTATAAGGCAGCGGTTGCAAAGAGCACACAGAAGGTTTACTCCGTGGAAGCGGCGAAAGCGAAACTGTATGCGGCGGAAGTTGCCATGGAAGTTACGACCAAGGCGGTACAGCTTCACGGCGGTTACGGTTACACGAGGGAATATGATGTGGAGCGCATGATGCGCGATGCGAAGATTACCGAGATTTACGAGGGCACAAGCGAAGTGCAGCGTATGGTAATCTCGGGCGCATTGTTAAAATAAGCACATCGCCCGCGAAGTGCAGCGTATGGTAATTTCGGGCGCATTGTTAAAATAAGCACATCGCCCGCGAAGTGCAGCGTATGGTAATCTCGGGCGCGTTGCTGAAATAAGCGCACGGCAGAAGTATGATTACAATGGGCATATTTCGTCATTATAAATGGACAGGATAAAAAATTCAACAAATATAAGGAGTGGAATACAATGAAAATTGTTGTTTGTATTAAACAGGTACCCGATACAAAGGGCGGCGTTAAGTTCAATCCCGACGGTACACTTGACAGGGGGGCGATGCTTACCATTATGAACCCTGATGATAAAGCAGGCTTGGAAGCGGCGCTCAGGTTAAAAGACCAGTACGGTGCGGAAGTAACCGTAATTACCATGGGTCTTCCGAAGGCGGAGGAAGTGCTCCGTGAGGCTATGGCAATGGGCGCGGATAAGGGAATCCTTGTTACGGACCGCGTACTCGGCGGTGCGGATACTTGGGCGACTTCCCAAACGCTGGCAGGCGCCATCCGTAATTTGGAATATGACCTGATCATTACGGGACGTCAGGCAATCGACGGCGATACCGCACAGGTAGGTCCCCAGATTTCCGAGCACCTTGGAATTCCGGTAATTTCCTATGCACAGAACATTAAGATTGAAGGCGACAGCGTGATCGTGGAACGTCAGTTTGACGACAGGTACCATGTGCTGAAGGCAAAAATGCCCTGCTTAATTACGGCGCTCGCTGAATTGAACGAGCCCCGTTACATGACTCCGGGCGGAATCTTTGATGCATACAATGCGGAGATTACCGTTTGGGGCAGAGCGAATTTGGTAGATGTAGAGGATTCCAATCTGGGTCTGAAAGGATCCCCGACACAGATTGCAAGGGCATCTGACAAAGTAAGGAAAGGGGCAGGCGAGAAAGTTACCCTTGATCCTACGGAGGCAGTGGACTACATCGTTGATAAGTTAAAGGTGAAACACGTAATTTAAAACATCCCTGATGAAATTTCGCCAAATTTTGAAAGGAGCAGAATCAGAAAATGAATATAGCAGAGTATAAAGGAGTATTTGTCTTTGCACAGCAGGTAGATAATAAACTGAGCGGAATCGCTTTGGAACTGGTGGGCAAAGGAAAAGACCTCGCAAAAGATTTAGGAACGGAAGTTACGGCAGTATTGGTGGGAAGCGGCGTGAAAGACCTTGCCGATGAGCTTGCGGCTTACGGTGCGGATAAGGTAATTCTTGTGGATGATCCCGAATTAAAGGAATACCGGACAGAGCCTTATGCGCATGCCCTCGCATCCGTGATTGAGAAATATAAACCGGAAATCTTTTTGGTAGGCGCTACGGCAATCGGCCGTGACCTCGGTCCCCGCGTATCCGCAAGGATACATACGGGTCTTACCGCGGACTGTACGCAGCTTGAAATCGGTGATTTCCCGATTAATCCCGTTCCGGGCAAAGAGCAGCTTCATAACCAGCTTTTGATGACGCGTCCGGCATTCGGCGGCAACACCATTGCAACCATCGCATGTCCCGAATTCCGTCCCCAGATGGCAACGGTACGTCCCGGCGTTATGCAGAAAGCTCCCAAGGTTGAGGGTGCAAAAGCGGTAGTGGAAGAATTTAATCCCGGATTTACCCCGGATGACAAATATGTGGAAATTCTTGAAATCGTGAAATCCGTAGTGGATACCGTGGATATCATGGATGCAAAAATCCTTGTTTCCGGCGGACGCGGTGTGGGAAGCCCTGAGAACTTTAAGATTCTTGAGGATTTGGCGGAAGTGCTCGGCGCAACCGTAAGCTGTTCCCGTGCAGTCGTGGATGCGGGATGGAAGCCGAAGGATTTACAGGTAGGACAGACCGGTAAGACCGTCCGCCCGAACGTATATTTTGCAATCGGTATTTCCGGCGCAATCCAGCATTTGGCAGGTATGGAGGAATCCGACCTGATTATCGCCGTCAACAAAGACGAGACGGCTCCGATTTTCGATGTGGCAGACTATGGTATCGTTGGCGACCTGAACAAGATCGTACCCGCTTTAACGGAGAAATTAAAAGTGGAAATGGCGGCTAAGAACTAAAAAGGATGTTACAGGCTGAAGAAAAACGGCTTTTCCCGGCAGACAATGCCGGGAGAGCCGTTTTTTGAATATGCCGCTAAAGCGGTGCACGAGTAGGGAAGATGCTTTTCCCACCCGATTTACATATTCCCATATGCGTACCGATTAGCCGTCCGTATCCGTTCCGCCCTCCGTGGGAACGTCCATGGGTATTTCCAGTTTTACTTCATAATCCACCGATGGGATGGAAGGACTGTCGGCGTCGGAAGAATTGTTTTGTTCGTCTTCCTCGTCAAACAGGGCGTCGTGTTTTTTCCGCTCCTTCTCGCGGTTGAGGAGTGCCGCCTGCTTTGCCATTTGGTACAGGTCATTGCTGAATTCCATCAATTTCTGTTCATCTGAAAAAGGTACAATGTCGCCTTTGGCAATCCGCCTGGCAATTTCCATTAATTTCCCCTGGCTCGTGTAATAGTCTTCATAGGCTTCCGCCTGTTGCCTGGCAACGGCGGCATTTTGGTCCGCCACGGCTTGTGTCATAAGGCGTTCCTTCTTTTCGTCGGCTTCTTTTTGTGCTTTAGCCAAAGCCTGCATGGCTTTTTCCGATAATTCCACCGTGTCCCCGTTTATCTCGATGCTTCCTTTGTTAAGCGCCCTTGTGATTTGGGCGGAGTTAGTGAAAACGGCGGTTGCGTTGGAAGTATGTTCCGTAGGATTAATTTTCATGTGAACCCCGTGCCTTTCTAATCAATTCCAACCAAATGTTTTTCGTGTTTGATTCCGTTACATAATATATATAATATATATCGTCCATACGGACAGATTTGGCAAGAAACCCGTTGCATATTTCTGCGGAAAAAATAAGGACCGGCGTGCCGGTAAACCGCACGCAGACCCTTGTCAGTCTTATTGAAAATATGTATTTATGCTGTATTTAAGGCATGGATCAAACATGCCATGTGTAAGGAACCGTAACGGTAAAAGGATTACCGGTTGTCCTGGGAGTAGGTTACGTTTTTCACGAGTCCGAAGGCTTTTCCGGCAAACGTTTTAGCCAGGGGAATGTTTGCGTCCTGTCCCTGTGCGGTTTTGGTAATGCCGATGATTGCCATGATGATGACAATCAGGGAAATCAGGGACGTAACAATACCGAAACAGGTGGAAAACAAAGTGCCTAAAAGGGGAATGCCGTAAATCGGGCTGATGATGCCGACGATGGTGCTGACAATTCCCGCAACGATGGAAAGGAAAAATGCCTGCATAACCTGCATGGTGAGCCATTGATCCTGATGTATCACGATTACAAAACCAAGTAATAACAGTGCAAGGGTCGTATGCCCCAGTAAAGCGAGGACAAAGCCCAGCACTGCGTAGAAATTGAAACATATTCCAAACTTATCTTTTCTCATACTATTTTCCTCCGATTTTCATAAGACCTCCGCCATTATACCATTACCGGAGCGATATGACAATGGAAAAATTGAATATCCGTGTGATTTCAGGCCGGACTGTTATGTTTTTTGACAGGGATTACGGAAGATACCGGCATGGATTGGAAGCCGGCGGAATATATTGGTAAGGATAAAAGAT
>CANTGP010000096.1 GCA_947653315.1 uncultured Lachnospiraceae bacterium | reverse complement strand
GATAAGCATTTAAATAAATAAGCATTGCGGCATCCGGACCATACGCCGGGCAGGGAAGACAGACCCCTACCCGACGTTTTCCTTTATGACGCCCTGCAAGGCAAACAGGGAGATGACATTCGGCACGATCATCAGGGCATTGATGAAATCCGTACATTCCCACACTACGTTCAGCGGAATCACCGCGCCGATATAAATCATGACGATGTAAAGAAGACGGTATACATTCAGGTTATGATCCCCCCAAAGGTAGCAGAATGCCTTTTCCCCGAAATAGGACCATCCGATGAGCGTGGTGATGGCAAATGCCACGAGGGACAGCGACAGGAAGGCATTGCCGCCAAAGGGAAGATAGGAAAAGGCGGCATCCGCAAGTCCCGTTTCGTTGACACCCGCAAGGGATTCGGGATGTTTTAACATATTGGCGACGATGACGAGGCCGGAAAGGAAACACATGACCACGGTATCCCAAAAAACGGCGGTCATGGATACATATGCCTGCCTGGAAGGGTTTACGGAACCGGAAGAAGCCGCGGCGATGGCGGAGGTGCCGATTCCGGCTTCATTGGTATAGAGCCCGCGGGCAATGCCGTAGCGCGCGGCGTGTTTTAAGGAATAACCCGTGATGCCGCCAAGAACCGCATGGGGCATGAGGGCATGGCTGAAAATGACTTTCAGGGCGGGCAAAAGGACATCTCGGTTGACGGATAAAAGGAGGAGGCAGCTTCCGATATAGAGGAAGCCGAGTACGGGGACCGTCTTTTCACACAGCCGTCCGATGGAGCGGATGCCGCCCAGGATGACCATGCCTACCACCATGGCGGCTGCCATGCCTACTAAGTGCGGGGAAAGGCGCCAGGTGGAAGATGTAGTCTGTGTCAGCGAATTTGCCTGTGTGGTACAGCCGATGCCGAAAGCGGCGCAGACGGTGCAGAAGGCATAAAATTTTGCCAGCAGCTTACTGTGCAGACCGTTTTTCATGACATACATGGGACCGCCCACATAGAGATTATCCTTGTTTTTTTCACGGAATAAAACGCTTAAATAGCATTCCGCGTAAGAAGTCGCCATGCCGAGAATCCCGGTGAGCCAGCACCAAAAAACCGCGCCGGGACCTCCCAGCGCCACGGCGGTGGAGACACCGATGATGTTGCCCGTGCCCAGGGTGGCGGCAAGGGTGGTTGCCAGGGCGCCGAACGCGGACAGGTTCGGGGAGGTTTTGTCCGCCTGCTTTTCCGGTGTAACGGACAGGCGCAGGGCTTTCCCGATATGGCGCTGGGGAATATGTAATTTCAGCGTAAAGAAAAGGTGTGTGCCCATCAGTAAAAACAGCAGCGGGCAGTTCCATAAATAGTCGTTGAGTGCGGATAATAGTTTCAAGGAAAGCATACCTTCCGATTTCTTTACTTTTAATATATAAGACTGACTTGTAATATATGTTTCCTTTTGATAAGATATTAGGGTAGACATTTTTGTTGCGGAAGGTTTGGCTATGGACGGATATAACAAAGAGACAATTATACGATGGGTAAGGGCGCTCGGCGCGGATGCCATGGAAGATGCGGATTTTCTCGATATGCTTGCCAAAGCCATTTGGGAGGATGCGGAAGCGGCGGAGGAGTTTGCTTTCTATATGGAAACGGGGAATTTTCTTTGCAAGGGGAAGATAGACGGCTATACGGTGGTGGATATCATGGTATGGCAGATGGATCATTTTAAGGCGGAAATGGACAGGGGAAAATATGCGATGAGGGAAAATGGCAGCAAAATGGTGCTGCGCGCTTTTGACACATTCATGAAAATGAAGAAACAGCCCGATAAATATAAGGGGCTGATGCAGTCAGAGACCGGGACGGACTACCCGGACAAATACTAAAGGGAGAGAGTGGAGAATGAGTGTAATTAGCAGTCAGAACGTAAATGCAATCATACGCAAGACCCTGGGCGTCATAAATGCGAATATTATGGTGCATGGGGAAATCGTAGGATATATGCTTTATAAGATGCTGGAGTATGAACAGAAATATTCCGAGCAGGAGCTTTTGGATTATACGATGCTTGGAATCCTGCATGATATCGGCTTGTACCGGGAAGAAGGGCTGAATAATGTGGCGGATTTTGAAACGGAGGACACGTTTTGGACCCATTCCATTTACGGTTTTCTTTTCTTAAAATACCTTTCCCCCATCGGGGACAGGGCGGAAATCGTGCTTTACCACCATTTGGATTATAACCGTTTCGGGCTGGTAAAAAGTAAATACGAGCATGTGACGGAATGTTTGGCGCTGGCGGACAAGATGGATAATTTCATGCGCCGTAAAGTGGCGTCCATGGAGCCCGATTATTTCACGAAATACAGGGATACCAAATTTTCGGGACAGGCAATGGATTTGTTCATGAAGGCGGAGAAGCGCTACGGGATTATGGCGAACCTGGCGGACGGCTCTTTTAAGGATGAGTTAAACGATATTCTTTCGAGACAGACATTTTCGGAGAAGTATAAAAAAGGGTTTTTGGAAATGCTGGTGTACACCATCGATTTCCGGAGCGAGCATACGGTGGTACATACGATGTCAACCGTGAATTTTGCTGAGCAGCTCGGACGGCTGATGAGGATTGGCGCGAGGGAACTGCGCGACCTGTATTACGGCGCGCTTTTGCATGATTTGGGCAAGATTGCCATTCCGTTAAATATCCTGGAATCACCGGGGAGGCTGAGCGACGAGGAAATGCGGGTGATGAAGGCGCATGTACAGATTACGGAAATGATTTTGTCCGGGCTGGTGAATGAGGATGTGCTGCAGATTGCCATCCGCCACCACGAAAAACTGGACGGGACCGGATACCACAGGGGACTGACGGAGAAGGACCTGACGCTGCCCCAGCAGATTGTGGCGGTAGCGGATATTTTGAGCGCCCTGTACGGCAAGCGCAGTTACAAGGGGTCTTTTGACAGCGATTTGATTAAGAAGATATTGAACGAAGATGCGGACAACCATAAAATCAGCAAGAGTACCGTGGACTGCCTGATGCGCAACTATGATTCCGTCATTAAGAAATATGAGGAACAGAAGGGTGAGACGGTAGGGCTGTACCTGAACATTAAACAGCAGTACGAGGAAATATCCAAGAAATTTGAAGGCATTGTGCAATAAGGAAAACTGGCTGCAGGTTTGTGGGGACACAAACCTGTAAACTGTTTCCGGCCGGAGCCGTTGGCCGGAAGCACGCGGCGCAGGCAGCGGGCGCCGGTTGGCCGGGAGGAATGTGACGCCGTACCGGTATCCGTAAAAGCAGTGCAGAAGTGGAGGAAGATATGCAGATAATTATTGTGGGCTGCGGCAATGTGGGTTCCACACTTGCGGAACAGTTGAGTAAGGAAGGGCATAACATCACCATTATCGATACGAAAAGCGATGTGGTGAAACATGTGAGCAATACGTTTGACATTATGGGGATCGTTGGAAACGGCGCCGGATATTCCATCCAAATGGAGGCAGGCATTGAAAATGCGGATTTGCTCATTGCGGTCACAAGCTCGGACGAACTGAACCTGTTATGCTGTTTAATCGCCAAGAAAGCCGGGGGATGCCATACCATAGCGAGGGTGCGCAATCCGGTGTACAGCCGGGAAATTAATTTTATCAAGGAGGAAATGGGACTTTCCATGGTCATCAATCCGGAAGATGCGGCGGCAATGGAAATCGCCCGGGTGTTGAAATTTCCTTCCGCCATTAAAATCGACACGTTTGCAAAGGGAAAAATTGAACTGGTGAAATACCGGATTGAGGAGGATTCCGTCCTTTGTGACCAGGCGCTTAAAAATGTTTCGGCGAAATATAAAAGCGAAGTCTTGGTTAGTATGGTGGAGCGGGATGAGGATGTGTTCATTCCCGGCGGTAATTTCGTGCTGCGTGCAAAAGACGAGATATCGGTGATCGGTTCCGCAAGAAATACCGTCCAGTTTTTCAAAAAGCTGGGGGTAACCACCACGAAGGCAAAAAGCGCCTTCATCGTCGGAGGCGGGGAAACGGGGTTCTATTTGGCGAGCCAGCTTCTTTCCATCGGCGTCAAGGTGAAAATCGTGGAGCGGGATAGGGGGCGCTGCGAAGAACTGAGCGAGCTGCTTCCGCAGGCGATGATTATTTGCGGGGACGGTACGGACAGGGAGCTTTTATTGGAGGAAGGCGTGGCACAGACCGGGGCATTTGTGGCGCTGACGAACCTCGACGAAGAAAATATCATGCTTTCCCTTTACGTAAAAAGTATTTCCAAGGCGAAGTTGATTACCAAGGTACACCGGATTGCTTATGACAAGATTATCGGGGAGCTGGATCTTGGCAGCGTGATTTACCCGAAGTTCATTACCGCCGAAACTATTATCACGTATGTGCGTGCCATGCAGAATTCCATCGGGAGCAATATCGAAACCCTCTACCGGATGAACAACGACAGGGTGGAGGTATTGGAATTCGTGGTGAAGGAGGATTCGCCGGTACTCGGCATACCGCTTCAGGAGCTTAAGTTAAAACCGAACCTGCTCATAAGCTGTATCAACCATAAGGGAAACGTAGTGATTCCAAGGGGGCAGAGCGTGATTAAGGCTGGGGATACGGTGGTTATCGTGACCACGATGACGGGGCTTCATGATATTAAGGATATTTTGAAATATTAGACAGGGACGCAGAGGTGAAATTATGAACCGTTCAGTTATTCGCTATATTCTGTGTAAAATTTTAGAGTTTGCCGCGCTGTTTATGACGCTGCCGCTTTTGGTGGGGATTCTATACAGGGAAAAGGCGGCAGTCAGCTTTGCCGTAGTGATTGCAGGCTGCCTTGCAATCAGTTTATTCGGAAGGCGGTTTAAGCCGGAAAGTAAGGTATTTTACGCGAAAGAGGGCTTCGTGACCGTATCGCTAAGCTGGATTCTTTTAAGCTTTGTGGGGGCGCTGCCTTTTTACTTAAGCGGGGAATTTCCCACTTTTACGGATGCCCTGTACGAGACGGTGTCGGGACTGACGACCACCGGTTCCACGGTGCTTACCGATGTGGAGTGTTTATCCCGCAGCATCCAGTTTTGGCGCTGTTTCACCCACTGGATCGGGGGGATGGGGGTGCTGGTGCTGATTCTTGCCGTACTGCCGCTTTCCGGCAGCTACAACATGCACCTGATGCGGGCGGAGAGTCCGGGACCCAGCGTGGGTAAACTGGTGCCGAGGGTGAAAAACACGGCGATGATTCTTTACGGCATCTATATTTTTATCACGTTTGTGGAGGTGGTGGTCCTTCTGCTTGGGGGCATGGATTTGTATGAGGCGCTGACCTTAACGTTTTCCACCGTGGGGACGGGGGGCTTCGGGCTTTTAAATTCCAGCATCGGGAGTTACCCCATGGGAATACAGACGGTTTTCACGGTTTTCATGCTGTTGTGCGGCATTAATTTCCAGATTTATTACCTGCTTCTCATCCGTAAGCCGAAGGAGGTGCTGCACAGCGAGGAACTGCGGTATTATCTCGGCATTATTCTGCTTGCGTCGGTGCTGATTGCCGTTAATGTGCGGGAGTTCTTTGCGGACGGAATCCAGGCGTTCCACCATGCGCTGTTTCAGGTGGTGTCCCTAATGACCACCACGGGTTTTGCCACGCTGGATTATGATGTGTGGCCGGAATTTTCCAAAGCGGTGCTGTTCCTCGTTACCCTTTTGGGTGCTTGCGCGGGAAGTACGGGGGGCGGATTCAAGGTGTCAAGGCTTATCATTTTGTGGAGAAGCGTGAAAAACGAGATTTCCGCCGCCATTCATCCAAGAAGTATCAAGAAAATCCATATGGAGGGAAGGATTGTGGGGGAGGGGACCGTTCGTTCCGTTTTGGTGTATACGGCCATTTATACGATGATTTTCCTCGTTTCCCTTTTGCTTCTTTCCCTGAATGAATTTGATTTCGTGACGAATATTTCGGCGGTGGCGGCGAATTTCAACAATGTGGGACCGGGTTTCCATATGGTGGGACCGGCGGGGAATTACGCGCAGTTTTCCGTCTTTTCCAAATTTGTGCTGATGTTTGACATGCTGGCGGGGCGGCTGGAGCTGCTTCCGGTATTGGTATTGTTTTCCGTAAAGACTTGGAGGGAGTAAGGATTGGCTATGGTAATGGTAAAGGAAGATATCAGGATTAAGAAGGTAATCGTACATATTTTGGATTCCACCATCGGGATGCCGGTGCTCTCGGACCGGGAGCTGGAATACGGCTCGGAGTTTGCGGAGTTTTTAAAGGAGCATATCGCACGGATTTCTTCCGGCGACGACGGGAAAAGCTGCCGGTTTTACCAGGGGGAATCGGAGGTGTATAAGATGCTGGTACAGTATGCGGATGATTTCTTCGTGGAGGTCAGCAAGGATATGGCGGGATTCCTTTACAGCATCATGAACAGCAACATCGATATTCCGCCTGCGGACCTTTTGGTGGTGCGGTTCCGGTACGGGGAGGAGGAATACCTTGCCCTGCTTAAGATGAACTATAAGGAGTCTTATACGCACCGCACCCTGTCTTCGGAAGACGGTGGCAATACCAATGAAATCATCCGGCACAAGTCCATCCTGCCTTCGGAGTCCCAAAGGCTCAGCGAGGCGGCGGTCATCTGCCTGAAGGACTTATCGGTGCAGGTGGTGGAGAAAAAATATGAGGTGAATGGGGAAAAGGTGGATTATTTTTCCTATCTTTTCTTAAAATGTTCCAGCCATATGTCCCATAAGTCCAAGCTCTCCATCGTGACTAAGTCGGTGGAGGCCGTCCAAAAGGAAGGTTATGGGGAAGGCGACCGGTATGAGGCGCAGATGAAGGCGAAAAGCATCATACAGGAGGAATTGGAAGAAAAGGGCGGCTTCGTGGTGGAGGAGATTGCGGAGAAGATTTTTGGGGAAAAGCCGGAATTAAAAGTGGCTTTTCAGGACAAAATGGAAAAATACGATATGGTGAAAGAGGAAGTGCTTCCCCAAAGCGAAACCACCACAAGGAAATACCAGAAACAGCATTTGTATACGGATACCGGAATCGAAATCAAGATTCCCATGGAGCAATATAAGGACCCGAAAAGCGTGGAGTTTATCACAAACCCGGACGGGACGGTTTCCGTGCTGATTAAGAATATCGGGCATTTGGAGGCGCGGTTTTAACGTTTATGGGTAAGGACGGTGGATGCGGATGGGGACGATGATTGATTATATCAAAGAATATGGGGATTATACGTTTTCGGAGAAGCCGTTGAACGAGGTGGACAGTTTGGTTTTAAGCCAGTTGGCATACCTAAAATTTGACGGGTTGGTACCGGGACCCGGCAATGCCGGGATGGTGTCGCTGGAGGAATTGGATGTCCGTCCGGACAGGGACAAACTGTTTTCCGACGAGCGTTACCGGGAGCCGAACATGGAATTATTCGGGGAATTGGTAAAGAGTGTCCGTTTCCGCTCCCTGCAGGTGGGGAATTACGTAAACGAAATCGAAACGGAGCAGGAAACACAGTTTTCCGCAATTACCTGTTTCCTTGGCGGGCAGACGGTATACGTGGCATACCGTGGAACGGATGAAACCATTGTGGGCTGGAAGGAGGATTTTAACCTTGCCTTTTCCGAACCGGTTCCCGGCCAGTTGCGCAGCGTGGAATATTTAAACCGGGCTGCGGAAGGGTTTGCGGGCAGCTTTTATGTGGGGGGACATTCCAAAGGCGGGAATTTCTCCGTGTATGCGGCGATGAACTGCAGGAGGGAAGTGCAGGACAGAATCCTTAAGGTGTACAGCCTGGACGGTCCCGGTTTCCGGCCGGAAATCCGGGAGGGAGGGCATTACGAAAGCATTGCCGGACGGGTGGAGAAAATCATCCCCCATTCTTCCCTGGTGGGGATGCTGCTGGAATCCCATGCCGAAGGGTATACGGTGGTGGAAAGCAAATCGTTCGGGCTGCTTCAGCACAATCCTTATACATGGCTGGTACGGGACGGTGCGTTTGTCCGGGTGAAGGGAATCCATAAAAGGCAGAAGTTTATGGATGACGCGCTGAACAAGTGGATTCTGTCGTTGGACGAAGGGCAAATCCATTCTTTTGTGGATACGCTCTATGAGGTGGTTTCCGCGTCAAAGGCGGTTACGCTGATGGATTTTACGGCGGACTGGAAAAAGAGCATGACGGCAGTGGCCGCCGCCGCCAAAGGATTGGACGGGGAAACCGCCGCCATGATGAAAAAAATCGTGGTGTCGCTGTTTGAAATCGCCGGGGAACATGCGAAGGAGGAACTGCAGGAAAAAGCGGCGGAAGGCAGGCAGAAGTGGGAAGACGGGAAGCAGAGGCGTGGAGAAGGGAAGGAACGCCAAAGGCACAGGAAGGGGAAAACCTATATCGAGCCGCACATTGACAGAAAATAGGAGAACAGGAGTCTTCCGTCGGCAGGGTGGTGTCCTGCCGGTATATGGCGGATAAAGTCCGGGAACATCCTTTCCGGATGCCATTGGACGCCGACGACGGGCAGGGTTTTGTGGGCGATGCCTTCGATGATGCCGTCATCGGCAGTCTGGATTACGGTTAAATCCCGTCCAAGGGCTCCGACTGCCTGGTGATGGGCGCTGTTGGTAAGGGGATGGGTACCGTACAGGCTGGCAAGGAAAGAATCCGGCTGTACGCGGGTGGGATGCAGTTTATCGCCGTTGTCCCATGCGTGGCGGCCGGATTCTTTGATGTGCTGGATGACGGTGCCGCCGAGACAGACGTTAATGACCTGCATCCCTTTGCAGATACCCAAAACCGGACGTTTCCATGTGAGGAAAAGTTCCGTTGCCTGGAGCTGGAGGATATCCAGTTCCACGTCAATATTTTTGGAACCTTGGTTTTTCTGTCCGAAAAAGGCGGGGGTGATATCGCCGCCGCCCGGCAGGAGAAGCCCGTCAAAGCCTGCCAGTCCGCCGGTATCCAGGGTAGTAAGGAAATCCGCGCCCATGTCGCGCAGGGCATTTTCATAGTTTACGGTATCCTTGCTTCTTCCTACGATGGCAATTTTGGGGGAAGGGGAATGGGTGGGCTGCATCATATGGGGGTTCCTTTCTTTTTGCTCATACGCTTTGGGTATTTTTATTGTATGCGGATGGGGAAGGAAATGATGCTTCTTTTTCATTGTTTTCAGAAAATTTTCAGAAAAAAGAAAACCTTGAAATACCGACTTAATCAGTATTTCAAGGTTTCCTATACAGTGCAGGAAAAGGGACTTGAACCCTCATGATATTGCTATCACACGGACCTGAA
>CANTGP010000095.1 GCA_947653315.1 uncultured Lachnospiraceae bacterium | reverse complement strand
TTGAGGTTGTGGCAGAGCGGGAAATTTCGGTCATCAGGATACTATGCAGCGACGCAGAGTGAACATGGGAATGAAGGAGTAGTTGGAGAAGGGGATGAAGATCCCGACAGCCGCACTCGTGCGGATATTTAACCAGGAAATTAAAAACAGAGCACAGGAGAAAGAAAAATGGCAGCCTTTTTCCCGGAAATACTGGACGGTTTTTTATCCCCTTCTTTTTTGGCAGGGACACGGAGAAAATTTCATTATGGGGAAGAACAGGAAACCGAACTCCGGGAGGTAGCGGGGGAAATGCTGCCGCGGATGCGGGAAGAAGCCTTTTGGGAAAGCCGGGAACATGCTTTTCAGACAAAGGCAGACACCGTAAGATACGAGGATGTCGTTATGTCGCTGGGCAGCGGTTTGGACCGGCTGCAGGAGCGGTATCATAAAGAGGGCCTTCTTTTAAAAAGTTATATGCTGGAAGCACTTGCCGGAGAGCTTCTTATGCAGGGGTATGGCGCTTATAACGATGTGGTCAGGAGGAAGACGGGATGGCATGTGGCGGAGTATCATTTTCCGGGAAACGGGGAAGATTTTCCGTTGGAAATGCTGCCGCGCCTGTTGGGCAGGCTTACCCGGCAGATCCGCTGCAATGCCGCATACTGCATGATTCCCCAAAAGAGTGTGGCATTTATTGCGGAGCTGACAAAGGAGGAACATGTGCAGTGCCAAGGCATATGTGCCGGATGCGGCAATGGGAACTGCCCCGGACGGGTGATGCGGCAGCACGGAAACGAGGTGGAAAATGGAAGATTCGTATCGCTTTTTTGAGAACCGTTCATGCAAATATTTTCCCTGTCATAAGGGGCTGGAAGATTTTAACTGCCTGTTCTGCTACTGTCCGCTGTATTCAACGGAAAACTGTCCGGGAAATCCCGTATACCTGGAACGGGGCGGGAAAAGGATCAAAGACTGTTCCGGCTGCACGCTTCCACATCAACCGGAGAATTATGATACGGTAGTCCGGTTTCTGAAGGAAAATGCTACCGTTGCGCCCTGATGTCCAAAAGGCGGAACAAGCCGTCATAAACGGTGTCTTTATCTTCCAAATCAATCATCAGCCAGCGCTGGCCATTTCCTTCTTTGGTTTGCAGGTAAAGCTCCTGTATTTCCGCGGGGCATTCCGGTAGGATTGCTTCGACGGATTCTTTTTCTTTTCTGCCCACTACAACCAGTACGGTGAAATAGGTTTCCCTGGGATATACGGTGCAAAGGCTTTTTCCCGATTTTTTGAATTTTATGTTCCAACCGTGTTCCCAACTGCATGAGCTGAATTCCAATTTTTCTTTCCCATTGTATTTTGTTTTGATATCCGTGCAGAAATTGGGGAATAAGGGATTCTGAATGTATTCTGCCACCTCGTCCAAGGTCGGGCAATGGCTGGGATTCTGTAAATCGATCATTTGTCATACCTCCATATGCCGTATGTTCCGCTTTGGCACGGATTATCCGTTATCGCCGTTCATAAAACAAGTTTATAAATCAAGTTCGTAAATGAATTAGAAGGGTCTGTCCCGTAAAGGACTCCGGTTCGTGCCATATAATAATATATTAGCATAAGTTATCTCGGAAAGCGATACGAACCGGATAGGGGTGCCGCCCTTTTTTCTGTGTCCGCTTCCGTCTCCGTCTCCCAACATAACATTTCCGTCCGGACGGTTACCCGGAAACGCGTTGAAATTTTCCGCAGGTATAGTATAATGATAGCCATGAAAACAAAAAAGGAGGATGCAAGGATGGTAGTTGCGGTAACGTATGAGAAGGAAAACGGACAGGTATTCCAGCATTTCGGACATAGCGAATATTTCAAAATTTATGAGATTGAGGACGGGAAAATCCAAAAAGCGGAAGTGTATGACACAAACGGACAGGGACACGGGGCGCTGGCGGATTTCCTGCACGGCTACGCAGTGGAGGCGTTAATCTGCGGCGGTATCGGGGGCGGTGCGAGGAATGCGCTTGATGCAATGGGGATTTCGCTTTATCCCGGCGTTTCCGGGGATGCGGATGAAGCGGTGGCGGCACTGGCGGCAGGAAAATTATCTTACGACCCGGATACCACATGTTCCCACCATGAAGGGGAACACAACTGCGGGGAACACGACCATGGATGCGGCGGGCATTCCTGCGGTAATCATTAATAGTTAAGAAGAAGGACGGGACAATGAGAATCGTCATTTTAATGGAAGATACCTGCGGAAATCCGCTGTGCGAATATGAACACGGGCTGAGCGTTTACGTGGAGACGGAAAGACATAAAATCCTTGTGGATACCGGGGCCAGTGGAAAGACCCTGGCAAATGCGGACAAACTCGGAATTGATTTATCCGGGGTGGATACGGTGGTGTTGAGCCACGGGCATTACGACCATTCCGGCGGTATTTTGGGCTTCCGGAAAAGGAACCGCCATGCCGCCATTTACATGCAGCGGACGGCGCTTGGGGATTATTACCATGGGGAACGGTATATCGGGGTGGATAAGAGGATTGCGGAATTACCCGGGGTACGGCTTTTGGACGGCGATTTCCGCCTGGACGGGGAACTGTCCGTTTTTACCGGGATTACGGGACGGCGTTTTTGGCCGAAGGGTAATTTGAGCCTGTCCATGCAGGAGGGAGGACGGCTCGTGCCGGACGGATTCCGCCATGAACAGTGTTTGGTGGTACAGGGGGATAAGAATCTGCTGGTTTCGGGATGCGCCCATAACGGGATATTAAATATTTTGGATACCTATAAAGAAAAGTACGGGGGATGCCCGGACGTGGTGGTCAGCGGATTCCATATGGTGAAAAAAACGGATGATGCGGATTGGGAGACGGATACCATATGCCGGACGGCGGAGGAATTAAGGAAAACGGGTGCCGTTTTCTATACCGGGCATTGTACCGGGCAAAAAGCCATGGAGCTTATGCAGCCGGTTTTGGGTGGGCAGATGGTGCAGCTCCATTGCGGGACGGATTTGCTGTTGTGAGCGGACGGCGCAGAAGGCCGCCGATGGTCAGGAAACAGCCGGTTTTTACCGTCCCAAATCTTCCCAACCTTATTTTTTTATAAAACCATTTGACAAAAAACTTTTTAGTGGTATTATAAAACAGGGCAGTGACCCAATGAAAATAAGGAGAGGAATAATTATGAAAAGAAGATTACTGACCATGTTTTTAACGGCAGCCATGGCATTGTCCATTACCGCATGCGGTGATGACAAGGGCGGCAGCAGCATACCTACACAGAGCACACAGCAGTCGGAGGAGAGCGCAGACCTTCCGGCAGGGGAAGATACGAAAGCGGAAGAAGCGGAGGCGGAACCGGAAATAAATCCCATTGAGAAGGCATTGGAGAACTTGGAGTCCGTTACCAGCATGGAAGCGGAAATGCTGATGGACATGGATTTGAAACTCAGTGCGAACGGTGAGGAAGAAACGATGGAAACTTCCACTACCATGAAAATGGCTATGTTTGAAGACCCGCTGAAAATCAAGATGGAAATGGTAATGGATGCGGGCGCGCAGGGAACCATGGAAATGGATATGTATGCCGAAGTGGCGGAAGACGGTACCTGCATGATGTACATGAACGACGGTACCGCATGGACTTCCCAAGCGGTAGGCGTTGTGGATTTGGCGCAGTACAATGCACAGGACAGCATGAAGAGTTACATTGGTGAGGATACTTCCATTTACAAGGAAGAAGGAAAAGATACCGTAAACGGCGCAAGCGCATATAAATACTCTTATGTGATGACCGGGGATGAAATGAAACAGACCATGTTAAGTTCCGGCGCATTGGATTCCGTAAGTTCCCTTGGTTTGGATGAAAGCCAGATGGAAAGCATGCTGGACGGTCTTGGGGAAATTACCACGTATGTTTGGATTGACGAGGCGACTTTATATCCGGTGAAGTACGAAATGGATATGACGGAAGTCATGGACCAACTGATGACCAACATGATTGCGGCAATGGGCGACCAGGCAGCGGGAATGAGCATGAATGTTCCCAAGATGACCATCAGCATGACTTGCTCCAACTACAATAATGTGGCCGATTTCACGGTTCCGGAAGAAGCGAAAGCGGCAGAATAAAGAAATCCGCGCGTCCCGTGCGCCGCTTTAGCGGCATCTTCCTTTGCACGGGACTGTGCATAAAAAGGAAAACGGCAGGGATGCATTGATGCATGACCTGCCGTTTTTGTCTTGCACGCGGGCATTTAAAGGCGGCGCATGGGATGGCTTAGGATTTTCCCGCACGGTGTTAAGAGGGAATCCGTAATACCTGCCCGATGGATAACCGGTCGCTGGTAATGCCGCTCATTTTCTTGATGGCATCCACGGTGGTGCCGTATCGTTGTGCCAAGAGCCAAAGGGTATCGCCGCTGCGGACCGTATATTCAAAATAGGGGGCGCTGCCCGAAGACGGGATATTCAATACCTGCCCGATGTTCAGGATATCGCTGGTCAGACCGTTTAACCGCTTGATGGCATCCACGGTGGTATTGTATTTTTGGGCAATCAGCCAAAGGCTGTCGCCGGAACGTACCACATACCGGACGGTCCCGCCGTCCGGTTCCGGAGATGGCAGCGGGACATTCTGTCCGATGCCCTGGTAAGCATCATAGAGGGCCTTCCATGTGCGCGCACCGACGATGCCGTCGGGACTTAAATTTACGGCACGCTGGAATGCCATGACCGATTGTGCGGTTCCGCTTCCGAAGATACCGTCCTGTGCCGGGCTTGGGACGCCGGGATAATATTCGGAGATGACATCCAACAGGTATTGCAGGGTGATGACATCCTGCCCTCTGGAACCTTGGCGGAGCACGGCGGAAGGGGGAACGGTACCGATGCCAAGAGAGGTTCCTTCGCTGTCCAGTTCCGCGAGCCGCGTGACGGCGGCATACAGGCTGGAAATTTTGTACCATGTGGATTTACCGACGATGCCGTCAGGGGTCAGGTTAAAAATACTTTGGAATTTGGTGACGGCGGCGTTCGTGCTGTTTTGGAAAGAACCTGCCGGATCGGTAATGGCGGGGATGGCAGGGTAATTCCGCCGGATACGGTTTAAGTAAGTTTGGATGGTCTGTACGTCAAGCCCCGTGCTTCCCATCCGCAGGGGAGTTCCCGGATAGGAGGAGACGATGCCCGTTATGATATCCGTCTGCGCGATTTCCACGTCCTTCGGATAATAGGAGCGAAGGATTTGCAAAGGGGAAAGCCCCTGGTTTGACAGCGTGACGGTTCCCCATTGGGAAAGCCCGTTACAGGTCACGGAGGTTCCGTTGCAGAAGGAAGTGAAATAGGGGGCGTGCTGTCCCTGCCGACGGACATATTCGTTGAAAATATCGTCCACGATCCTGCTGACGGAACTGTAAATGGGACGTCCGTAAACAAATGCCTGGTCATAGGCGGTGCTGTTTGTGATGTCAAAGCCGTATCCTTTGCTCCGGTACCATTCCGTAAATACGCGGTTCAGCGCAAATGTGATGATGGCGTAAATGTTCGCCCGCAGGGCATTTTCCGGCCAGGTGGGGTATATCTCACTGCTGGCCACGTTTTTCACATAATCCGGGAAAGCAACCTGCACGTTTTGTGCGGAAGAACCCGGCGTTCCGAGATGTACGGTGATGGGATTGGGAATCACTACCTGCCGCAGAATGCGCGGCTCCGTGACATCCCCCTCCTGATGGCGCATTTCGTGGGAAGCCACTGCCGGTTTGCCGACGGATATTTCCTGTTGACGGGGGCTGCGCTGCGTCTCCTGCATGGGTACCAGCGTAACCGGCAGGAAAGCCGTTTCCCCGTCGTAAATGGGAATATCCGAAACGTAAAGGGAGTTAAATCCGGAAGCCTGTGCCAGTACGTGGTAGCTGACAAAAGGCGTTCCGGAAAAATACGGGTTTTGCGAATAGCTTTTATCAATGGTTTCCAAAGGAACTGTCGGCGTTTCCCCGTTTTCATCCGTAGCCAGTACATAGAGGCTGTTTCCCCAAAAATCAAAGACCCTGATTTGTACGCCGCTTAGGGGAACGGCGTCATGGGCAGTCCGCGCTTGTATGTTTAAATATCCGATAGCCATAATTGAATCCTCTCTCTCCTTTTCCGATTCCGTGAACCCATGCTCCGGCGATGGAATCCTATGGGATATAAATATGTGGGAAAATGAGTGTCAGTTACATTTTCCTTGACATTTCCTTTTTTTATAGTAAAATTGTTCTAAATTGAACAAAAAGGAGGGCATATGATTCCGTTAAACATATTGGAGCACCAAAATGCAGTGAAAACCCTTTATTCCAAATGTGTGGGGCAGATATGCCGGAAACACGGGATTACGCGCATGGAGCTGGACATCCTGTTGTTTCTCGCCAATAACCCTTGTTTTGATACTGCGACGGATATTGTGGAAATCCGCTGCCTGTCAAAATCCCAGGTGTCCGCATCCGTAAAACTTTTGGAGGAACGAGGCTTTATCCGGAAAAATTATGAAAAAGAAAACCGTAAGACCGCTCATTTGGTTATTTGCGGTGCGGCGGCAGAGGTGACCGCAGATGGGAAGCGGGCGCAGGAGAAATTTCTTTCCATTATGATGGAGGGAATCCCGCAGGAGGAAGTGGACGGGATGAAGCGGTGCATGGAACATATTTTGGAAAATATCCGGCATTACTTGAGGGAAGATAAAAAGGAAGAAAGCATGGGAGAAAAATAAGGAGGCAAAAAATGTTGGAATTTATCGTTTGTTTTATGGCGGGGCTGGGCGCCGGTCTTGGTACCGGGTTCGCCGGTATGAGTGCGGCGGCGGTTATCAGTCCCATGTTGATTACGTTTTTGGGAATGCCCGCGTACGAAGCGGTCGGTATCGCACTTGCCAGCGATGTGCTGGCAAGCGCCGTCAGCGCCTATACCTACGGGAAAAACAAAAACCTTGACATCCGGAACGGGTTGGTGATGATGGTGACGGTGCTGCTCTGCACCCTGTTCGGAAGCTGGGTGGCAAGCCTTGTGCCGAATACCACGATGGGAAGTTTTTCGGTGTTTATGACTTTCCTGCTTGGTATCAAGTTCATCCTGAAACCGGTCATGACGACCAAGGAATCCATGGAAGCGGTAAGCGGCAGGAAACGCATCGTCCAGTCGGTTCTAAGCGGTATTGTGGTGGGCTTTATCTGCGGGTTTATCGGTGCGGGAGGCGGTATGATGATGCTGCTCCTTTTGACCGGCATATTGGGGTACGAATTGAAAACGGCAGTGGGAACCAGCGTGTTTATCATGGCTTTTACGGCTTTTACGGGAGCCGCCAGCCATTTTGCCATCGGGGGAATGCCGGATGTATGGTGTCTGCTGCTTTGCGTGGCATCCACGCTGTTATGGGCGAGGATAGCCGCCAAGTTTGCCAATAAAGCCAGCGCCGCGACCTTAAACCGTGCCACCGGGGTGGTGCTGACGGTTTTGGGCGGGGTTATTCTTGCCGTGAATTATTTGCGGTGACGCTTACGGAAAGCAATTTCCGCCTTTTCTTACCTGCAGGATTTATGTTATAATCAAGAAAAATACGTAAGGGCGGTGCCGAAAGCTCAAGGCAGTGCCAAATGTGACGGGAAAGGGACAGGGTTATGGACAAAATCAAAGAAATCAGGAAGTTGTGTGAGGAGAAGCAGATCCGTATGATTGACTTTAAAATGACGGATATCGACGGACGCTGGCGGCATATCA
This sequence comes from uncultured Lachnospiraceae bacterium, assembly GCA_947653315.1. Classification (GTDB taxonomy): domain Bacteria; phylum Bacillota; class Clostridia; order Lachnospirales; family Lachnospiraceae; genus Kineothrix. The sequence continues at coordinate 1,559 of CANTGP010000095.1, read as the reverse complement.
CGATTCCGGTGGAGCGTTTCGGGGAGGATACTTTTACTTACGGTATCGGGTTTGACGGTTCCAACTACGGGTATGCCCCTATTGAAAAGAGCGATATGGTATTTCTGCCGGACCCGGCTACGGCATATGTGGATCCGTTTGCCGGAGTGCCTACGCTGACCATGTGCGGAAACGTCTGTACCATCGGCAAAGGGGAAAACAAACCTTTCGACCAGTATCCGAAGAATGTCAGCCTGCGTGCGGTGGAGTACATGAAGGAGAGCGGCATTGCCGACCGGATGGTGATTGGACCGGAATTTGAATTTTACCTGTTTGACAGCGCCCGCTATGAAGTGACGCCCCACCAGTGCGGATACTGCATCGATACGAAACAGGCGGATTGGAACTGCAGTTTGGAAACGGCGGGGAATAACGGGTATGAAGTGCCCTATAAGGGCGGCTACCATGTGGCGGCGCCGCAGGACGTAGGATATGACCTGCGCAGCCGTATGTGCATGATGATGGAAGACTGGGGGATTAAAGTGAAATACCATCACCACGAAGTGGGCGGACCGGGGCAGATGGAAATAGAAGTGGAACTGGCGGACATGCCTGCCATGGCGGATAATACCATGATTATAAAGTATATCATCAAAAATATGGCGGCACAGGAAGGCAGGACGGCGACGTTCCTTCCCAAGCCCATTTACCAGGAAGCGGGAAGCGGCCTGCATGTGCACATGCTGCTAATGAAGGACGGGAAGCCGTTATTTTATGATGAGAACGGATATTCCGGCCTGAGCCGTACCGCCCATTATTTTATGGGAGGGCTGTTAAAGCATATCGCTTCTTTATGTGCGTTCACCAATCCTTCCACCAACTCCTTCAAACGTTTGGTGCCGGGATTTGAGGCGCCGGTTACGGTGGGTTATGCCACGTCCAACCGCAGCGCGGTTATCCGTATTCCCGCTTATGCCAAAGCGCCGGAAGCGAAACGGTTTGAACTGCGCAACCCGGATGCCACGGCAAATCCGTATTATGCGTATGCGGCAATCCTGATGGCGGGATTGGACGGTATTGAAAACCAAATTGACCCGGAGGCCAACGGCTGGGGACCGTATGACTTTAACCTGTATACGTTGTCGGAAGAAGAACAGAAGAAAATCAAGGGGCTTCCCAAATCTTTGGGAGAAGCGCTGGATGCCTTGGAGGCAGACCATGATTATCTGACAAAGGGCGGCGTGTTCCCGCAAAGGCTGATTGACGTTTGGGTGGCGCGCAAACGCGGAGAGTTGAAGAAGCTGGAGCAGATTCCGAATCCGGCGGAGTTTAAGATGTATTACGATTTATAAAGACGGCACGGGTGCGGATGCGGAAGCCGGGCAGGGAATACCCTGCCCGCTTCCGGACTTCTGCGTTGTACTGACCGTGTACGATTCCTGCAGATTTTGGATATTCTGATTTGTACATCCATATAAAAAGCGGAACGCTTGCATACCGCAAGCAAAAACGGTATACTATGTCATGAAAGGATGTGGTTTAGATGGCAAGGACATCAAATGTATTCGCGCGTGTGGAGC
>CANTGP010000094.1 GCA_947653315.1 uncultured Lachnospiraceae bacterium | reverse complement strand
CCGCAAGGGTCAATACCCACACATCGCAGATGTGTTGCGCTCTGCTGCGCTGGAAGATTAATGCCTCGTTGCTTGCAGCGGGGTTGTTGACTTATTATGTTTAGATTATAATACTTATTACATTTCATGCAAAGCAACGTAATGTTGATAGTAACTAAACCAATCAATTTTTCAGCCCGCTAAATAAAACAATACCCTTTCTTATTTGTATTTGTTTGTCATCCCTCCCCTGCGTCCGCATCCGCTTCCAAACACATCATTTCAGGCCGAACCAAAACGCATAAATTGTTTTCGTGCAAAAGTAATATTGACAAGAATAAGGCGAAATTATATAATTATTTTTTAATATGGATGTTATATGCAATCTGATAAGTTTACTATATGCGGGAAAAGGGGATACAAAGAAACTACATAACTGAGGGGTACGGCAGAACGTGGGAACGGCGGGAAAAAGGAAAGTTAAAAAATGGGTAGTGGTCTGCGGCTGTCTTTTCGCGGTGGCAGGTATCGGGATCGCGGCTTTTGCGGCAGTGGGAGCCAGCGGAAAGAGGAGTTTAAGGGATAAGGCTGCGGATGAGGTACCGCAGCTTGTAAAGGAAGAAGGCGTCCGGGCGCTTCCGGCAGAGGAAGAACAGGAAGAAGCGGAGTGGGAGCCGGGCTGGGTGAAATACGAAGGGAAGGTATATGCCTATAATGAGGATATCATGACCTTTCTGTTTATGGGAATCGATAAGGACAATGAAGTGCGGGAAGTGGCGGAAGGTACCGACGGGGGACAGGCGGACGCTTTGTTCCTACTGGTGTTAAACCCGAAAACGGAAACTTTCCAAATTATAAGCGTGAACAGGAATACGATGACGGATATCCGGCTGTATGATTCTTCCGGGGAATATCTTTCCACGGTGCAGGCACAGATTGCCGTACAGCACGGGTTTGGCAACGGGGTGGAGGAAAGCTGCGAATACCAGGTGGACGCGGTGCGGCGGTTGTTTTATAACCTGCCCATCCATGGATACTGTGCGGTAAATATGGATGCGGTTATCACGCTGACGGATTTGGTGGGCGGTATAGAACTGACGTCGTTGGAGGACGTTACGTCCGCGATACAGGATGAGACGCTGGGCGCTCCCGTGGTGAAGGAAGGGGAGACCGTGCTTTTGGACGGAAGGATGGCGTATTCCTATGTCCGGTACCGTGATATTGACGAGGAAGGTTCGGCGAACAAACGTCTGCTGCGGCAGCAGCAGTTTTTGGGGGAATGGATTAATAAGACGAAAGGCGCAGTGAAAAAGGATTTCTCGCTGGTGCTTGATTTATACCATGCGGTGACGGAGCAGATGGTAACGGATATTTCCGTGGATGAGGTAGTATATCTTGCAGGGCTTGCCGCGGATTATAAGTTTAGCATGGACCAGTTCTATTCCCTTCAGGGGGAAACGGTACAGGGGGAGGAATTTGAGGAATTTTACGTGGATGAGGACGCGCTGTACCGGCTGATGCTGGATATTTTTTATGAACCGAGGGAGTTGGCAGCCCGGTAGCAGACAACGGGGTATTAACCCTCGCAGCAGCCGTCAAATATCCGCACGGGTGCGGCTGCCCGGCTTGATGCCCGCGGGAAGAAAGAATGGCTTTGGTATTGGCATCTTGGATGTTAATATAGACCACACTTAGGAAGGAAAGGAGAAATGGTACAATGAAAAAATTTATGGCTTTACTGGGCGTTTCCGTGCTTTTGTGCTCTGCCACGGCGGCAGCGGCAAGCCCGTCGGCACAGGCTGTATTGGCATCCGCAGGATTTTCGGATTCCTCCGATGCACAGGCAGCGGCAGACCGTGGAATGTCGGCAGGGGAATATTATAACAATGCAGTGGTTAGCACTCCTGCAGTGGAAAATGCCATGCCGGTAGGACAGGGCGGCAAAATCATCGTGAACGGTGTTGCCACAAACCTGACCGCTACTTTGGCAAAAGTGGATAAGGATGTGGCATATGATGCGGCGGGACAGGCAGAAGCGCTTGGAGGAACCCTTTTGAACGTGGTATCCATAAGCCTGCCCAATGCAAACTTTAATGTGGCAACCATTAATTTTTACTTAAAAGGTCTTGCAAAAGACGCGAAAGTGGCCGTAAGACAGTTGGTAAACGGCAAATGGGTTGAAGTGGAAATCGTGGAAATCAGGGAAGACCACGTAGTCCTGAACCTGACGGGCTCCGGCGCCATCGCATTTGTGGCGCTTCCCGGCGAAGAATAAAACGTCTGCCTTTGCGGCGGACCGGGATTCCCGGAACGTAAGGGACTCCTGAAAAAAGAAAACCCTGAAAAGGGGAAACAAACCGAGTGTGGCAGGGCGGCCGGCGTAAATCCGCCGGCTGCCGTAAAAAAGTACGGAGAAACCGGACGGTCCAAAAGGTATGGGATAGGGAATGGGAAAGAAAGTATTAATCATAACAACCATAAGCGGATTTTTAACCCAGTTTGAGATGAATGACGTGGAGATTTTAGAAGGCTTGGGTTGTGAACTTCATTATGCTTCCAATTTCCGCCATCCGGTGTATGAAACAGACCAAGGGGAGTTAAAACGAAGGGGAATCAAAGTTTACCAAACGGAAATCGAAAAATCGCCAATTCATTTGGCTCATAATATAAAGGCATTTTTCCAGATATGCCGGATCATACGGACGGAAGGAATCGGGTTTGTGCACTGCCATAATCCCATGGGAGGCGTAATCGGGAGACTGGCGGCGTTGTGCTGCGGGGGAGGGAAGGTGCGCGTGGTTTATACGGCGCACGGCTTCCATTTTTACAAAGGGGCTCCGTTTATTAACTGGCTGCTTTTTTATCCCGTGGAGGCATTGCTTGCCAAAGTGACGGACTGTCTGGTTACGATAAACAGGGAGGACGAGGCGCGCGCCGGTACGTTCCGGTTAAGGGGAGGCGGAGGAATGCGGGCGCGGATTCCAGGCGTGGGGGTCCGGACGGGAAAGTTTTGCAAATCCCCGGAAGTACGGGAAAGGATGCGGCATAAGCTGGGTATCGGTGAAGGGGTCTTTTATTTATTGTCCGTGGGGGAATTGAACAAAAACAAAAACCACGAGGTGGTGCTGCGTGCCATCGCAAAATTAGGCAATCCGGCGGTCCGTTACGGAATCTGCGGACAAGGGGAGCGTGCCGGGTACCTGCGCCGTTTGGCGCAGGAGCTTGGTATCGGCAGCCAGTTCACACTGTTTGGTTTCCGCCGGGATATTCCCGATATGCTTCAGTGTGCGGATTGTTTTGTGTTTCCCTCCAAAAGGGAGGGGCTTGGCATCGCAGCCATAGAAGCCATGGCAGGGGGGATTCCCCTTATTACTTCGGACTGCAGGGGAACGAGGGAATACATGGAAGACGGGGTGACGGGGTATGTCTGTCCTGCGGGCAGCGTGGAAGAATATGCAGGGGCAATCGCACGCATGATGGGGGATGCGGAAGGCAGGAAACGGATGGGGAAGGCATGTATGGAGCGTGCCGCCCGGTTTGACCTGTCGGAAACGGACCGGATCATGCGCCGGGTATACCATGGAATGATAAAATAGGAGAAAAGGGCAAAGGGACGGACTATGGGCGACAGACCGGCAATCAGTGTAATCATGAGCATTTACAACCAAAGGAACCGGAAGCGGCTGGAGGAGGCGGTAGCATCCATTTTGGGACAGAGCTTTGGGGATTTTGAGTTCATTATTTACGACGACGGTTCCGACGGGGAACTGGCGGGAGAACTGCAGCGTTTCCGGGAGATGGATGACAGGGTGGTGCTCATCAGCAATCCGGTGAACCATGGGCTGGCTTATTCCCTGAACACCTGCATTGATGTGGCGAGGGGAAAATATTTGGCGAGGATGGATGACGACGATATCAGCGCCCCCGACCGGCTGAAAGTGCAGTATGAATTTATGGAAAGCCATCCGGGAGTGGCATATGCGGGCTGCAATGCAAAGCTGCTGGATGACGGCGGCGTATGGGGGATTCGCCGGATGCCGGAGAAACCGGACGGGTTTTCTTTTTTAAAGTGTTCGCCTTTTATCCATCCCACGGTCATCATACGCAGGGAAGTGTTCGGGGAGGGGAATGCTTACCGTGACGCGAAGGAAAACTGGCGCTGTGAGGATTACGAACTGTTTATGCGCCTGCATAAGCTGGGATACCGGGGGGAGAATATCCAGGAGGAACTGTTTTATTACCGGGAAGACCGGCATTCCTATGACAAGAGGAAATTTTGCTACCGCATGGATGAAATGCGGCTGCGTTACCGGAATTTTAAGGAACTGGGAATACTTGCCCCTTTCGGCTGGCTTTATGTGCTGCGTCCGCTTGCGGCTGCCGCGGTGCCTGCCGGACTGATATGGAGGGCTAAGAGGCTGTATCACAGACAGGATGTCGGACATGAAGGATGGAACTGGGAAACATGGGAAAAATGGAAACAAGAAGAATCGGTACCGGAAAATTTTGAGCAGACTCCCACGGTTATATGATAGCGCGGAGCGTACTTACGGGGAATATAAGGGGGAACGGAAAGCGGAGCCGGAAGAAGACGTCTGGTTGTCTGCTTTTTGTTATGTGCTGGCGCCGGTTATGCTCCAATATGTCTTATGGGTGCTGGCAAGCGCCATGAGGGACGGGAAACGGCGGCTGTATTTCCTGTCCCGTGACGGGTACATGATGTACCGTGTGGCGGAATATTTTTGCGGGAAATGGGAGCTGCCGTTAGAGTGCCGTTACCTGTACTGTTCGAGGTATGCCTTAAGGAGCGGGGAATATTTCCTGCTTGGGGAAGAATGTCTTGACTATGTATGTTTGGGGGGAATGCATGTGTCGCTGCGGCGCATGCTGCAGCGGGGCGGTTTGGACGGCGGGGAAATCCTGAAGGCGGCAGATGCCATGGGTTTGGCACGGCGGCTGGACCGGCCTTTGGACTATGGACAGGTAAAGGAAATGAAACCGTTGTTAAAGGAAAATGCCTATTTCATGGATTGCATGGGGAAACATGCAAAGAAGGCATATTCCCGCGTGACGGGATATCTGCGTCAGGAGGGACTGACGCAGGCGGTTCCCAGCGCCATCGTGGACAGCGGATGGACGGGGAGCGTGCAAAGGAGTCTCCAAAGGCTGCTGGGAAGCATGGGAAGTGATGTGCGGGTGGAAGGCTATTATTTCGGATTGTATGAATATGTGGAAGGGGTAGACCGGGAACGGTACCATACCTGGTATTTTGCGCCGGAAAACGGAAATATGCGGAAGGCATTTTTCAGTAATAACCTGTTCGAGTGCGTATTCAGTTCACCGGAAGGGATGGCAAAGGGCTACCGGAAGGATGGGGAACGGTATGTGCCGGTCTTTGCCATGGGGGAGAACCCGAACCGGAACCATGTGGAGAAGGGAACCGGGGTGCTGCTTCAATTCGCAAAGCATTATGCGGGGGATGCCAAACCGTATGGGAGACGGCAGTCCCGTGGCGGAAGAAAGTCATGCTCCGGACGGTGTGTGGCGGGAAAATTGCTTTCTTCTTTTATGGGAATGCCTTCCGTGGAAGAAGCGGCAGTTTTTGGAGGTTATCTGTTTGATGATGATGTTACCGGGGAGGAAACAGGGGCGCTTGCCCGTGCGCTGACGGAAAAAGAGCTGCGGGAAGGGAATATCCTGTGGCGGCTTGGTCTGTATGCGGCGGGACGCGGGCGTCCTCCGCTGCGGAGCGCATGGCAGGAGGCGGGTGTGGTCCTGGCGGGGGCGGGCACCCGCCTCCTGTGGCAGACTGCATTATATAAGTTCCTGCTGTATACGGCAAAGAGTTTGGCAGGCAGGCATGGGAGGGCTTATGTTGAAAAAGAGAGGCAGGACGGAACCGGGGGATGATTTCCTGACGGAAGAAAAAACCGCTACGGGGGACAGGCTAAGGCAGTACGTATTTGTCATCCGGGAACTGACGGCTAGGGAAATCAAGCGGAAATATGCCAGGTCCTATTTGGGGATTGTTTGGAGCGTGTTAAACCCGCTGTTGTCCATGGCGGTAATGTCCATGATATTTTCCACCATATTCAAAAGGAATATTGAAAATTACCCGATTTATTACCTGACGGGAAGCATCTTTTGGAACCTGTTTACCGAGTCCACCAATGCGGCAATGACGGCACTGGTGGATAATAAAGGTATGCTGGTCAAGGTCCGGCTGCCGATGGAAATCTTCCCTTTGTCCCGCTGTTTTACGGCAATGACGAATTTCGGGTATTCACTGGTTGCGTATACCGTGATGCTTTTGGTGCTGCGTATTCCGTTTACGCCGTATATGCTGTTACTGTTCTTTTATGCCGTGCTGCTGTTTTTGTTTGCGGTGGGAGTGGGGTATATCCTGTCGGTGTTTTATACGCTGTTTGGGGATATCAAGCATTTGTATTCCATCCTTTTAACGTTACTGATGTATGCTTCCGCCCTGTTTTATCCGGTGGAGAGCACGTCGGAACTGATGCAGAAAATCATCAGGGCGAATCCCGTGTACAATTACATTGCATGTGCGAGGAAATGCGTGTTGGAAGCGGCATTGCCGGATATGGGGCAGTGGGTGAAACTGTTTGTTTGGAGCGGCGGGGTATTCCTGTTTGGGAAACTGTATTTCCATAAAATGAGGAACCGGGTATTGCAGAAAGTATAAGGGATTGCGGGTGTGCGGTTTTGGAACAATCCCTAAAAGGCGGTATTGCGTCGGGGCGGAGGTTGGTTTGCGGCATGATGGTTTGGGATAGGATGCATTCGGAAAAAACAAAAGAGGAAAGAGCGTTACGGATATTTTTTTCCGCGTTCCTGCTTGTTTTCTTTTTTTGCCTTGTGTGTCCCGGTGTATCCGGGTCAGGTGTGCTGCGGGTATTTGCTGCAGAGGGGACGGTTTCTTTCGGGCCGGAGTCTTATGCATGGAATATCGGGGAAGTGAATACGCTTGTGGTTTCCTTTCATGGGGATACGGCGGTGGACCGCTATGCGGTCTGCCTGGAATATGATCCTGCCATCTTAGAGTATTTGGACGGTGCGGACCGCGTGGACGGAAGGCAGATATGGCTGGAAGGGGGTGGCGGAGAGGACAGCTATGAGAGGATTTTGATGTTCCGTCCGAGAAAAAGCGGGAACACGCAGGTAAAGGTTGTGTCGGCATCCGCGAACGGCGGGCAGGCACCCGACGGAACGGATGAAGGGGAGGAACTACGCATGGACGGACCGGAGTTTATTTCCGTCGCGGTACAGGAGCGGGGAAGCAGGCTTTCCCGTTTGGAAATCGGTTTTGCGGAAGGAATGGAGGAATTTTCGCCGGATGTATTGGAATACCATATGCAGGTGGCATACGGGGTGGAGTGGCTTCCCATGGAATACGAAATGGAGGATGAGGAAGCCGTTGTCACGGTTTCGGGAGGAAACTTAAAGGAAGGAAGCAATGTAGTTACGCTGGCGGTCCAAAAGGGGAACGGGGATGCGGTGGTATATACCCTGTATGTGGAGCGGGAAGCGGCTCCCGCGGGGATGGCGGAAGAAAGCATAGTCGGTGAGGGCGGAAGCCGGACGGAAGGAGACACGGGCGCAGGACAGACGGAAAGCGGTGCTGCGGGAAGTCAGGCGGAAGGCGGTACGGGCGCCGCCGCGGGCGGAAACCGGGCGGACAGCGGGAATACAGGCATTGCGGGCGGAAGTACGGGCAGTGGGGAAGGTGGTATATCGGACGGCAATGCGGACAGGACGGAAAATGCGGGCGGTTATGGTATTCCGGACGGCTTTTTTCCGGGGCGGACGGGAAAGCTGGCGCTGGCTGCCGTCTTTGGTGTGGGGACGGTGGCCGGCATCCTGATTTTCCGGTATTGGCGCAGGCGGAAAAGGGAGACGGGGCACAGAGGGCAGGGAAGCGAGCCGATGAAGGTGATTAACCTGGACCAGACGGTCATCGACGTGCGTCATGTGACGATGAACTTCCGGCTGGCACAGGATGAGTCTTCCAGCCTGAAGGAGTACCTGATTAAGACGCTGAAAGGGCAGAACCATTACCGGGTACTGTCTGCGCTTAAGGATGTGACGTTTGAGGTGAAGCAGGGGGAAGTGCTCGGCATCATAGGAACCAACGGTTCGGGAAAGAGTACGCTGCTTAAGATTATTGCGGGGGCGCTGACGCCCAGCAAGGGAAAAGTGGTCGTGGATAAAAGCAAGGTACATATGCTGACGCTGGGGACGGGCTTTGACATGGAACTGACGGCGCGGGAAAACGTGTATTTAAACGGGGCAATCATCGGGTATACCAAGGAGTATCTTGACGAGAAGTTTGAGGATATCGTGGCGTTTGCGGAACTGGACGGTTTTATGGATGAGCGGATGAAGAATTTTTCCTCCGGGATGGTGTCGCGCCTTGGCTTTGCCATTGCCACCATGCGGGATTCCCCGGATATCCTGATTTTGGATGAGGTGCTTAGCGTGGGGGATATGTTTTTCCGTAAAAAAAGCGAGCAGCGTATCCAGGAGATGATTCACAGTGGGGCCACGGTACTGATTGTGTCGCATTCTTCGGATTTCATCCGTAAAAACTGTGATACGGTGGTTTGGATTGAGAAGGGGGTTATGCGGATGATTGGGAAGCCGGAGGAGGTCTGCAGGGCGTATGGGCAGATGGAGAAGTAAGGTTTGTGTTGTGTGGCGGCAATGTCCTTTGACTTGGAATTCCGCTTCAAAAATGGGGTATTGCTAACCGTTTTTGAAGCGGAATTGTTTACTTTTCTTGTAATTTAAGGGCTTCGTTTACAAGTTCATCATCAATTTCAGCCAACTGCTGCGCTTCGTCTTTAGACATTCCCGTTGCAAGCAGGTTAAGAAATATTTTTATGCCTTTTTCGGAAATGCCTTTCGTCCGGCCTTCGGCAATACCTTTCATCCGGCCTTCGGCAATGCCCTCATTTTTAATTTTTCTGGCATTGGTCTCCAATAATGCTCCACCCATAACTTTACCCACTCCTTTCACGACATTCTGATACTTTTTTGCAATCTCTTTCATCACATCATTTGCGGTTTCGAGAAGTGTTGTCCTGTCAAAATCCGACAATTCGCCGTCCTGTACCAGTTTATCCATGCGTTCGATCATTTCCAAATATTCGTTCTTAAGCGATTCCAGCTTTAAAGGATTTGTTTCATATTCTGAAAACTCGGCTTCTTTTGAAAAAATATAAAAAGGAATCAGGTGTACTTTGGCATTCCCAGTGGTAAGTTTTTCTGACTGTTCCATACACTGCAAAATTAGTATCTGTAATTCTTTTTTCATCCGGTGCGTTCTGCTGGTCCATGAAGTGCTCG
>CANTGP010000093.1 GCA_947653315.1 uncultured Lachnospiraceae bacterium | reverse complement strand
ATGTATGGTTCCATGAAAACAGGGATTCTTCCAAGCAGAAGCGGGAAGCAGGAATAGAAAAACATAGAATAGAAAAGAAAGAAACATAGAAAAGAAAGAAATATAGAAAAGAAAGAAACATAAAAAGAAAAACAAAAAAAGAAAAACATAAAAAAGAAAAACAGGAAAGGAAACAGCAGTATGGGTGACGCAGGAAAGGTATTAAAACAGTATTTCGGGTATGATTCCTTCCGCGAGGGACAGGAGGAACTGGTGGAAAGCATCCTTGCCGGGCGGGATACGTTTGGAATCATGCCGACGGGGGCGGGGAAATCCATCTGTTTCCAAGTCCCTGCATTGATGCTTTCCGGGATAACGCTTGTCATTTCACCGTTGATTTCTTTAATGAAAGATCAGGTTGAGGGATTAAACCAGGCGGGGGTACATGCGGCTTATTTAAACAGCTCCCTAACGGCGGGACAGTATGTGAAGGCCCTCGGATTTGCGAAGGAAGGCCGCTATAAGATTATTTATGTGGCGCCGGAACGGCTGGTAACGGACGGCTTTTTGGACTTTGCAAGACAGGCGGAGATTTCCATGCTGGTGGTGGACGAGGCGCACTGCGTATCCCAGTGGGGGCAGGATTTCCGTCCCAGTTATCTGAAAATCGTGGAGTTTATCGGAAAACTTAAAATAAGGCCGGTAATCAGCGCTTTTACGGCGACGGCGACGAAGGAAGTGCGGGACGATATCATCGATATCCTGCTTTTGCAGAATCCGAAAGTGGTAACGACGGGATTTGACCGCCCCAACCTTTATTTTGCGGTACAGTCCCCAAAGGATAAATATGCTTCCATGAAGAATTACCTGGAACTGCATCCGCGGCAGAGCGGTATTATATACTGTCTGACGAGGAAATACGTGGAAGAAGTATGGGAACGGCTGCAAACGGACGGTTTTTCGGTGACGAAATACCATGCGGGGTTAACGGACCGGGAACGGAAGGACAACCAGGAGGATTTTATATACGGCAGGTCGGAAATCATGGTGGCGACCAATGCTTTCGGTATGGGAATCGATAAGTCCGACGTGCGGTTCGTAGTGCATTATAACATGCCGAAAAACATGGAAAGTTATTACCAGGAAGCGGGGCGCGCCGGACGGGACGGGGAAGCGGCGGAATGTATCCTGCTTTACGGCGGGCAGGATGTAGTGACAAACCAGTTTTTTATAGACAATAACAGGGACAACCAGGAATTGGACGAAGTGAGCCGGAGGATGGTGGCGGAACGGGACAGGGAACGGCTGCGGAAAATGACGTTTTACTGTTTTACCAACGAATGCCTGCGGGATTATACGCTGCGTTATTTCGGGGAATATGGCAGCAATTACTGCGGCAACTGTTCCAACTGTCTGACCCAATTTGAGAATGTGGATGTGACGGAAACCGCAAAAGGCGTCATCGGGTGTGTGGAAAGCTGCCGCCAGCGGTTTGGCACGAACGTAATCATCGACACGGTTCACGGGGCGAATACGGCGAAGATACGCAGCTACCGCATGGATGCCAATCCCCATTACGGGGAACTTGCGAAAGTGCCGGTATTCCGGCTGCGGCAGGTGATGAACCATTTACAGTTGTACGGTTATCTGCGTGTGACGCCGGATGAATATGCCGTCGTGAAACTGACGGAAAAGTCAGGGGCGGTGCTGTCCGGGGAAGAAACGGTGGTCATGAAGCTGGCAAAGGAACAGGAGCATCCCGCGAAGACGGGCGGCAGGGAAGAAAAGGCGAAGAAAAACCGCAGGGGTATGGCGGCAGGTTTTTCCAGGGAAGAATTTACGCAGCAGGAGGAAAAGCTGTTTGAGCGCTTGCGGGCACTGCGGACGGAAATTGCAAGGGAGGAAGGAGTGCCCCCCTATATTGTTTTTTCCGATAAGACGCTGGTACATATGTGTGTGGTAAAACCGGCTACCAGGGAGGATATGCTGACCGTGTCCGGTGTCGGTGAGTTTAAATACGAAAAATACGGGGAGCGGTTTCTCCTGTGTGTGCAGGGGGAGGGATAGATGGATGATTTTGCAGCGACATTTGTGATGATGTTGTTATGTTTTTTTGTGGGCGGATTAATATTTTTGGCAAAGGCAAAGGATATGTGCAGTTATTCGGAAAGTTATCCTGCCATTTCCTTTTATGCGAACCGGCTGTGTTACAGGACGGGACTGTCCGCGGAGGAAATCGTGGAACGGCTTGTCAGGCATAATGTGATGGATGTTTTCGGGTATGAATTTGGGGAGTCCGGGAAAAGTGGATGTTATAATCTGCGGCTTAAGGAAATACGGAAGGATTATGAGTATGCACCAAAACAGGGAATGGTTTGGTATGAAATGCGTATGGAAGACATGCAGGAGGAAACGCTGGTGATTTTGGCGTTAGTGGAGAGAAGTTCTTTCGGGGCGCAGGCGAGGTATGCGGGACATTTGAATGAATTTATGATGAAGAAGCTGGAAGCCAGGTATATCCCGCACTAAGGAGGAGGTATAGGATGAGGAAAAATAAGGAAGAATATACGAAAGGAAAAAAGAAAGAGGAGCGTTATGGAAGCCAAAACGAAAATAAATATACATTGGAAACCCCTTGGGATGGAAGATGAGGGGATCATCAACCATTATTACCGTATGGAGCCGGTAAGGAACTGTGAATTTACGTTTGCCAACAATTATTTATGGGCGCCTTTTTACGGCATCCGCTATGCGGTGGTGGAAGACATGCTGGTCTTTCTTTCCGATGAGGCCGGGATGTCGGTGAGCTGTCCGCTTGGCAGGGCGGACTTTAAGAAAACCGTGGATACCTTGCTTGGGTATTTTGCGGAGCAGGGGGAGCCTTTTAGGATGCATTTGGTGTCCCCGAAACAGTTTGGGGAGTTGGAGCGGCTCTATCCGGGAAGGTTCCGGGTGGAATACGACAGGGATGCGGCGGATTATGTGTATGAGTCGGAACGGCTGATTTCCCTTGCGGGAAAGAAGCTGCACGGGAAAAGGAACCATATCAACCGTTTTAAGGAAAATTTTCCGGACTGGCGTTATGAGAAAATAACGGATGAAAATGTGGCGGAATGTTTGGATATGGCGGAAGAATGGCGGATACGGAATGACTGTGCCAAAAGGGGGGAAAAGCATAAGGAGTTCTGTGTCACCGTCCATGCGTTAAAGAGCCTGAAGGAACTAAACCTGCAGGGCGGACTGATCCGTGCGGGAGGCAGGGTGGTGGCATTTTCCATCGGGGAACCGTGCGGGGAAGACATGTTCGTGGTGCATATTGAAAAAGCATTTGCGGATGTACAGGGCGCTTACCCAATCATTAACCAGCAGTTTGTGGAGCATGAGGCTGCCGGGTACCGGTATATCAACAGGGAGGAGGATACGGGGGAGGAGGGATTGCGCAGGGCGAAGCTCTCCTATGATCCGGCATTTTTGATGGAAAAGGGACTGGTGACGGAAAATTAACGGGAATGGTATGCGGAATATGGAATCCTAGAATATGGAATCTTAAAATAATGAAGGGAAGGATGAAAAATGGGAGGATTAGACAGTCAAAAAAAAGCGGCAACAGCGCCGGTGGATCATGTAAAGAAAATGCTGGCATTTATCAGGAACAGTCCCACCTGTTACCATGCGGTGGAGAATGTGGGGCAGGAATTGGAAACGGCGGGGTACGGGCAGCTCCATGAAAACGAACGGTGGGAACTTGCCATGGGCGGGAAATATTATGTGACGAGGAACGGCTCGTCCTTAATTGCATTCCAGCTTCCGGCAAAGAAACCGAAGGGATTCCATATGGTGGCGTCCCACAGCGATTCCCCCTGCTTTAAGGTGAAGGAAAATCCGGAGATGAAAGTGGAGGATGTTTATGCCAAGCTCAACGTGGAGAAATACGGAGGCGCAATCCTGTCTACATGGCTGGACCGGCCGCTGTCGGTGGCGGGAAGGGTAGTTTTGGCGGGCGGCGCGGGAGTTCGCAATGTGGCGGTGGACAGGGATCTTGTGCTGATTCCCAATGTGGCAATCCATATGAACCGTGACATGAACAAAGGCGTGGAATACAATGTGCAGACCGACATGCTTCCCTTGTATGCGGGGGCGGACGGCAAACCGTTTCTTACGCTGATGGCGGAAGAAATCGGCGTTTCGCCCGAAGATATTTTAGGAAGCGATTTCTTTCTTTACAACAGGGAAAAAGGAAGAAGGTTTGGCGCGCAGGGGGAATTTGTGGGTACTCCCAGGCTGGACGACCTGGCTTGCGTTTACGCGTCCCTGTATGCCATGCTGCACGGTAAACCGGAAGAATATGCTAACCTGCTGGCGGTATTTGACAATGAGGAAGTGGGAAGCACCACAAGGCAGGGGGCGGCATCCAATTTTCTCCAGGATACGCTGCGGCGGATCGGGGAGTCCCTGGGTATGGAGGAAAGCAGTTATGGCAGGCTGATGGCGGACAGCTTTATGATTTCGGCGGATAACGCCCATGCGGTACATCCCAACCATCCGGAAAAGGCTGACCCGACGAACCGGCCGTATTTAAACGGCGGCATCGTTATCAAGTACCACGGGGGACAGAAGTATACGACGGATGCGGTATCCGCTGCGGTGATGAAGGAAGTCTGCAGGAAAGCGGATGTGCCGTGGCAGTGTTATGCCAACCGTTCGGATATTGCGGGCGGTTCCACATTAGGGAACATTTCCGCTGCGCAGGTACCGGTAAGCACGGTGGACATAGGGATTGGGCAGCTTGCCATGCATTCGGCATACGAGACGGCAGGGGCACAGGACGTGGAATACATGGTGCGCGTGATGGAATGCTTTTATGGGGGGTGAAGCGTAGAACAGTCAGTAAAACCTGAAAAAGTGATAATGTTTTATCATATAAAGGTTGAAATACGTTGCTGCCGTGTTATAATAAAATACAGACAGATAAATCCTGCATGAATTTCATGGCAGGCATACGGATGGAGGGAAAGAGGATGACGAAAACACAATATAGGGGGGCTAACGGTACGGTTTATCCGGCTTTAATGGTGATTTTGGGATATTTTATCCTGACGCTGCTTGCTTTTTTGATCTTGAGCGGTCCAACGTGGCAGGCATATTTTCAATTAGGGACGGATGTGGCGGCGGTGGCGGTAAGCACCGCAGTGTTCCTTAAAATGCGGGACACGAAAACCTGCGCCGTGGCAATGCTCGGCAGCGGGGCATTGGCGTATACGGTAATCGTGCTTTTCAATTCCTCTGATATCTCTTTTGTTTATGCTTATGCCATTTTGTTCGCTTCCATGGCTTTTTTGAATAAGAGGATTATTATATGGGGAAATGCAGTCATTATCGGTTCCAACCTATTGCGCATCCTACTCCGTTATGATTTAGGGACGGACGGTCAGCAGGCGGTTATCGTTTTGTTTTCCATCGCTTTGTCGGCAGTGGCATCCATCCGTGTCATACGTCTGCTGCTGCGGTTTAATGAGGAAAATATGGCATCCATTATGGAAGCGGCGGGCAGACAGGAGGAGAGCAACCGGAAAATGACTTCCGTGGCGGAGGATATTTCTACTTATTTCAGTCAGGCGATGAAAATGGTGGACAGCCTGAAGGAGTGTGTGGATACCAGCAATTTTTCCATGAGCAATATTGCGGAGAGTACGGAAAGCACGGCGGAATCCATCCAGGAGGAAGCGGAGATGTGTATGGAAATCCAGCAGATTACGGAGAAAGCGGAAGCGGAAATCAAAAGCATGACGGAGGCTTCGGCAAGGACCAACGGTACGCTTGCGGAAGGAACCGAAGAAGTCAGGGAGTTAAAGGAACAGGCAGGGCGCGTGGAGCAGGCGAGCAGCGTAATGGTGGATGTCATCGGCAGGCTGACTTCCCAGGTGGATGAGGTGCAGGGATTTGTGGGTTCCATTTTAAGCATTTCCAGCCAGACAAGCCTGTTGGCGCTCAACGCATCCATAGAAGCGGCAAGGGCAGGGGAGGCAGGCAGGGGATTTGCCGTTGTGGCGGAGGAAATCCGCCAGCTTTCGGAACAGACCAAGGAAGCGTCCAACAAGATTACCGGGATTATCGGGCTGTTAAATGAGGATACCAGGCTTGCCAATGAAAGCATTGACCGTTCCGTGGAATCCGTGGTAAAGCAGAATGAGATGATAGAAAATACCCGCCGCCGTTTTGACGATATCAATAAGGAGATGGGTGTGCTCTCCGAAAACATCAGGAATACGGAGCAGCGGATGAAGGAAATCCTAAAATCCACGGAAACGATATCGGATAACGTCTCGCAGCTTTCCGCCGCCAGCGAAGAAGTGGCGGCATCCTCCACGGAGGGGCTGCGCATGTCGGAAAACGCGGTTTCGAATATGAACGACTGCAAAGGAATCTTGGAGAAAATCTTTTTGTTGGCGCAGGATTTGGGAGGACATGATGCATGAGGTGATGCCGGGGGTGATACTGGAAGACACTGCGGGAATAGTGGTTTTGTTTTGGGCAGGGTATGCAGCGCTGTTTCTTTTCCTGCGTTACCTTGTGGCAAAGAAAGGAAAATCACGTTTGGTTTACGTGGAAGGGATTTTGGTCTGCCTTTTGGCAGACCGTTTTTTAGCCCTGCTTTGTGATGAATGGTACCGTCTGACCATGGACCGGGATGTGTATATGAAAATATGGCCCGTCCAAACGGGAGTTTTGGCGGTATTTGTCTTATCCGGTTTGGCGATTCTGTATTACAGGAGGGAAAAGGGGGAACGGGGAACCTGTTTATGCTTTTTGGGCAATCTTTTTTTGGGCATGGCAGTATATTTATTGTTGAGGAGCCGGATATTTCGATAGCGGGATGCCTCGAATTGGGGAAAGACAGTTTCCGTTTTGTCCCATGGCTTTTTTTATGCGGATGCATAGGATATCTTATAGGCATGAAAAAGCGGGGGAAACCATGGATTCACAGAAATTGGAAAACTTATTGAATTTGGCGCTGGATATGTCCGGGGAGGAACGGGAGAAGTCTTTGGGAATGGATGTCTGGTATGACGGGACGGATAACCGTTGGGAAATCATCGTGAAGTATAACGGTGATTTGGCAAGGCTGGACAGTCCTGTGATCAGCGTGGAAGAACTGATTGCCGGGTATGCCATCGTGACGCTTCCGCGGAACCTGATCCGTTCTTTTGCGGAGCTGGAGGAAGTGGAATATGTGGAAATGCCAAAAAGGCTGTACTTTGGCGTACAGCAGGGAAAGGAAGTTTCCTGCATCCCTCCGGTTACGGTAAGGGCGCCCTATTTAAGCGGCAGTGGAACCATCGTGGCGGTGATTGATTCCGGCATTGATTATGCGCGGATGGATTTCAGGAAGCGGGACGGAGGCAGCAGAATCCTTTTTCTTTGGGACCAAACGCTGATCCCTGCGGAAGGGAGCGGGCAGGCATCACCGGAAGGTTTCCGTGTGGGCGTGGAATTTACCCAGGCACAGCTTGACGGGGCATTGAAGGCGGAAGGGGAAGAACGGTTGCGCATGGTGCCTTCCATGGATACCACCGGACACGGAACTGCCGTGGCTGCAATCGCGGCGGGAAACGGGATGGATTCGGGAGGACGTTATGCGGGGGTGGCGCCGGAGAGCGATTTCATTGTGGTAAAGCTGGGAAATCCCAAAAAAGAGGCTTTTCCCCGTACCACCGAAATGATGAGGGCATTAACGTATGTGGTGAAGAAGGCGGTGCAGTTAGGGCGTCCGGTGGCCGTCAATATCAGTTTCGGCAATACGTACGGTTCCCATGACGGGACTTCCCTTTTGGAACGGTTTATGGATAATATAACGGAAATCGGACGCAGCGTTATTTGTGTCGGGAGCGGGAACGAGGGGGCTGCGGGCGGCCATGCTTCCGGTATTTTAGACGGCACAAAGCGGGTGGAACTGGCGGTTGCGGGATATGAACGGTCGGTGAACGTGCAGTTATGGAAGGAATACGCGGACCGCTACCGCATCACGCTGATTGCTCCCGGCGGGGAGCGCCAGCCCGTGGATACGGACAGGGCGGGAACCGTCCGTCTTGGCATGGGGCAGACACAGATTCTTATATATGTGGGGGAGCCGTCCCCTTATTCGGTAAATCAGGAAATCTTCTTTGATTTTATTCCCAAACAGACTTATATTGATTCCGGCGTATGGACATTTCTGCTTGAGCCGGTGGAAACCGTGACGGGACATTATTATTTTTACCTTCCAAGCAGTGTGGTATTAAATGCAGGTACCCGTTTTTTCGTACCCACGCCGGAAGTGACGTTAACCATTCCTTCCACGGCGGGAAAGGTGGTGACGGTAGGTGCGTACAACAGCGTATACGATTCCTATGCGGATTTTTCCGGCAGGGGATACCGTTTGGAAAATGAGTTGGAAGAAGTGCTGGCAGGGAGGAACGTAAAGCCGGATATTGTGGCGCCTGGGGTGGATATCACCATAAGCAACGGGCAGGGCGGCACACAGTCGGTGACGGGAACATCCTTCGCCACGCCTTTCGTAACGGGGGCGGCGGCACTGATGATGGAGTGGGGGATTGTGAAGGGTAACGATGTGTTTTTGTATGGGGAAAAAGTGAAGGCGTATTTGAGGAGGGGAGCCAGGCCGGTCCGGGGGGAGGATGTGTATCCGAATGCGAGAGTGGGGTATGGGGCGTTGTGTGTCGAAAATAGTCTGCCTATATAAATGAGAGTAGATTTTTAGGGAAATAAGCACTTTGTTTTGTGATATATGGTGTCGAATAAAGTGTTTATTGTGCATTACCTGATGCTGTATTGGCAACTGGTAAATTTAAAAGTGAATAATTGTTTTTTAAATTATAGTAAAACATACAAAAAACATATGTTCGCAAATTAATTGAAAAAAATAGGGATAACATGATATGATTCTATATATGTAATCAGATTTCAGTCAAGGCAATACGGGAGGAAAAGGATGGGGAAAAATAGAGTAATTGTGGTACAAAATATCAATATTACTGTTTCAGAGGGAAATTTTGACGATTATATCTGCATTACTGATATTGCAAAAGCTAAAGTTGGTGACGAAGATGTTTCCCGGCGCACCATCGCGCTGTCCATACGGACGGGAAAGCTGACGGCCCGGGTGCTGGCCAGTGCGCTTCGGGCGGCTGGCCGGAAGATACAGAAGGAGCGCCGGGCCCGCCAGACGCCCCACGGCAGGCAGAGCGTGAAAAAGCTCATACCGTCCACCCCACCCAAAAGCCCGTGGAGCTTTGCGAATACCTGATAAAAACCTACACCAGCCCCGGCCAGGTGGTGGCGGACATCTGCGCGGGCTCCGGCACAACGGCCATCGC
>CANTGP010000092.1 GCA_947653315.1 uncultured Lachnospiraceae bacterium | reverse complement strand
CACTTCCTCATTCTGCTTAGAAACCTCCAGCCGAAAAAAGTGCACGGAAAACCGGAACAGGCAGTTGCGCTGCTGTCGGTCACTAAAAAAACTCACACGCGGGCGTCCGCCCCCAACACAACATTCAGGCTGAACGGTTACACAAAACCGGCAACTGCCGTAACGGGTAAGCGGATTCGCACGGCGTAAACATAAAAATACCAGGCAGGACCGGACGAAAAAGGCAGGAATTCCGTTCCTGCCTTTTTCGTCCGACCCTGTTCATTAATATCTCTTAATCTTCTTGGACGGCGTTTTCTCAAACTCCGTCTCCCTCACCTTTAACCCGTAAATCTTTTTGTAGGCAGGCGCCCCTTGGTTATACAAATCAATGATTTCCTGCAGGGCTGCCCGGATATCGCCCACTTTCTTCTTTTTGGCGTAATCGTAATCGGGGAAAATCTCTGCCTCGATGATGCCCTCGTTCTCCCGCACAAGGACTTCCTGCACCAAACGCTGCTCCCCAATCTTATTTTCCAGTTCTTCCGGGGACACGTTCTCCCCGTTTTTCGTAATGATCAGGTTCTTCTTCCTTCCGGTCAGGTAAACAAACCCGTCCGCGTCGGCATATCCCAAATCGCCGGTTTTCAACCAGCCGTCTTCCAGCGTTGCGGCGGTTTCCTCCGGCATTTTATAATATCCCATCATGACGCTGCTGCCCCGTACCCAAAGCTCCTCGTCCACGGTTTTCGCCTCACAGTTGGGAAGAAGCTGCCCTACGGAATCCTTGCGGATATTCCAGCTTAGGTTCGTACTGATAACCGGCGCGCACTCCGTCATCCCGTATCCCTGCTGGATCGTAATGCCGTAACGGGCGAACATGTCAATGTATGCCGGATTCAAATATGCCCCGCCGCTGCATATCGTATGGAACTGCTTACCGAATACTTTTGCCTTTACCACCGCCGCCGGAAGCCATGCGCTCTCCTCCAGCTTCTTCGCCATCGTCTCTATCATTAACGGCACCATCAAAATCATGTTGGGCTGGAACAGTTTAATGTTCTTCGCCACCCGCAGCAGGGAATCGTTAATGCAGATGATGCTTCCCAAAGAAATCCCTTTCAGGATATCCATGCTCAGGCAGTACGCATGGTGGATGGGCAGAACGGACAGAATCACCGTCCGTTCCGGAATCCTCATATCCAAACAGGTGGCATTTTCTGCCATATTCCGCTGGGTCAGCATAACGCCCTTGCTCTTTCCCGTCGTGCCGGACGTAAACATAATCGTACAGAGCGCATCCGCATCCGGGACAAAATCAAACGCCCCACGGTTCTCCTCCACAAGCTGCCACAGGGACAACGCCGTATCGTCACCGGTTTCCTTCTGCATGGAAATCAGGTGTTTCAATTTCGGGCACCGGTCCTTTACGATTTCCATGACATCCCTGCGGATTTCATCCGCAACCAGCACCGTAACGTCCGCCCGGTCAATCAGTTCGCACACTTCCTCCGCCGGAAGCGCCGCATCCAAAGGAACCGCCACGCTCCCGCTGTTTACCGTTCCGAAATAAGCCGTCAGCCAACTGTAAGACGTGGCGCCGATAACGGCAATATGGCTGCCTTTTTCACCAAGCGTCTCCAGCGCTCGGGAAAAGCCCTCGCTGTCTTCCTTTAACTGGTTATAAGTTTTCGCTTCCACCGTATCTTTCTTAACTTTATAACGGATGGCGTCTTCCGCCCCGTAACGCTGCTGCGTATGTACCAAAATTTCACGAATTGTACTGCAAACCATATTCTCCATTCTCCCTCATTTCTGTGGATTATTGTGCGGACAGTTTTTCCAAATATTCCACGGCTTCCCCTACGGTACGGATTTGCGCCGCCTCCTGCTCATCCACTTCCACGTCGAACCGGTCTTCCAGTTCCCCCAGCATACTCATAAAATCAAAGGAGGTAAATCCCAAATCCTCCATAAAACGGGACTCCGGTTTTACCGCAGCCGGTTCCACTTCCACATAATTACAGATTACCCCCACAAGTTCTTCAAACATAACGTTTCTCCTTTCCTGTCCCATTCTTTCTCCCCGCAGGCAGCGGGGTTTTCGGCTTCACTATCATTCAGTATCATTCCCTGTCCGCAGGTTAAATCAGCTTTATGATTTCCCCGATGGACAAATCCGGGTTTTCCGTTCCCTTAAACATAATCTTGCAAAGATAGTAATACATGTATTCCAACTGTTCCTTCGACACGGCCTTTACCTGATGCTCGAAATTAAAGTCCAGCCCGTTGTCGTCCGGACGGTGCATCACCGTCAGGTACATTGCCTGCGTGGTCGCCCCGTTGGGATACCACTTTGTCTTGTATTTAATACCGCCCAGCTTGTCGAGCCCTTTTTCCTGCAGCGTCAAAGGCTGGTAAGTTAACGACATGGGCTCATAAGTCTGCCCGTTCTGGTTTTTGTATAATTTCCCCCGGTAGGCAAAATAAGACACCGGGTTATAGTTGGCATGACGGAACATCTCGTTCTGCTTATCCCGGATTTCGTATACGCCCTCCAAAAAGGTCTTTTCCTCCGGCATCACCGTGCGGAACGGAAAAGAATGGATCCTCGTCCCGCCCGATTTCTTTTCCATCAGCGTCGCCCTTCTGGCAATCGCCGTATTAATCGAAACATCCTCGTTTCCGTTCATCTTTTGGAAATAGGTACGCAGCCCCATGAGCAGAAGGCATACCAAAGACACATGGTATTTTTCGCAGAAATCCATCAGGCGTTTCGTGGGTTCCTCCTCCAAATGGAAAATATCCAGCGCGGAATCCACGCAGTCCGTCGCGTTAACCGCCGCGCGCTGCTTCGGGTTCCCAGTCTTCTTCTTTTCTTCCTCCAGTTTTTCCGGACCGTCGATTCCGTTGTAAATGGGTTCGGAACTTTCGATTAATTTTTGGAAAAATTCGATATCCCTGTCCTTCGCCTTGCATCCCGCCTCATAGGCAAGGTCTTTTTTGAGCTGCTCCAAGTAGGAAGCCATATCCTTCGGGTAAGGGACATCCTCAAACATGGTATTGCAGTATAACTCGATAATATCCTTCATGAAACAGATTAACGACTGGGCATCCATGGTCAGATGATCCACCAAAAGGTAAATGCCGTTGTAACCGTCCGGCGTCCTTATCATGACGATGCGGTTCATCGGGGAGTCTTCCAGTTCGAACGGCACTTCCGTCCATCCGCGCATCACTTGTTCCGCTTCTTCCATGGTCTTTCCGCTAAAATCCACAAATTCAATGTCCCTGTCTTCCTTATCCGCCACATACTGGTAGCATTCCCCATCCTTATCCAGGGCAAACCGCAGCTGCATGGACTCACAGCGTTCATAGGCTTTGTAAATACACTGCTTCAATACCTCCCAGTCAAGCTCCGCTTCGATGGTAAGGCTGGTTCCCACATTCACCACCTGTTTCTTCGGACATGCCTTTTGGTAAAAAAAGTGGAATTTCTGCGCCACGGTCAGCGGATATACCTGGTATCCTTTTCTTGTCTTCATCATTTTATGATTCCTCCCACAAAATCGTCCAAAGCCTTTTCATAGGCTTCTGTATCCTTGTAATAGCTCTCCGCGTGTCCTGCCCCTTCCACGATTAGCTGTTTCGCATCCTTACAGTTTTCATAAATTTCCCGGCACATATCACAGGGTACGAAACTGTCAGCATCCCCATGGATTAACAGTACCGGCACCCGTATGTCCGCCGCTTCCCTTTTCGCATTGCATTCGTCCAGTCCGTACCCCGCCTTCTTCCGGTTCACCGCATCCGCAATCTGGATCATCGGGAATGCCGGAAGGTGGTACATGGAATGGAGGACATGGGTAAACACCTCTTTCGGGGATGTGAAACCGCAATCGGAAACAATTCCCTTCACCTGACCCGGCAGTTCCAGTCCGCCGGTCATCAGGACGGTGGCGCCTCCCATGGATGTCCCGTGCAGGAGAATCCGTATATCTTCCCCGCATTCCTCTATCATCCACTGAATCCATACCCGTGCGTCATAACGGTCCAAACAGCCGAAACCGATATATTCCCCTTCGCTGTCCCCGTGCGCCCTCGCATCAACCAAAAGCATCCGATACCCGTTCCTTAAATAATAACCGGAAAGCCCTATGTAATCGCTCATCCCCTGGCTGGTATAGCCGTGGAAACAAATCACTGCCTTGTTGGTTTCCCCGTTGGGAAAATAGGTGGCATGGAGTTTCAGTCCGTCTTCCGAGCGCACATACACGTCTTCATGGGGCTGTGCCATCATAAACTCCTTCCTTTCCCCGATAAACGGCCGGTACTTATCCCAGTCCGTCCCCGACATCTTTATGGTACGTTCCACCTTCGCCTTGTTGCGTTTCATCGTCCGGCGGTAAAAATACGCCGAGCCCCCGGCTTCCGCTACCGTCAGCAGCCCCAGGGCAAACGCGGCTCCCTTCATGAACTTCCCCATGATTTCTCCCTTCTTTTCTTTCCTGCCTTAAGTTATCTGTTCCCTTAAATCCATATGCTTTTTATTCTTGCTTTTTATTCTTGCTTTTTCCTGCTTTTTCTTATCTTTTTATTCCTGCTTATTATTTCTTCTTTTTTTCTTCTTTTTCTTTCTTTTTGTTTTTCTTCTTTTCCACCAGTTCCTTGAATTTTAACGCCTTATCGATGTTCCCTTCCACACGCAGCTTTTGGAGCGTTACGGCAAGAATCGGGTCCAGCTTACCGTCCGCAATCTTCATCAGCGTATCCGCATCGCAGATAAAAATCGCATCCCTGTCAAAATATTCGTAAGGTTCCACAAAAAGTTCCCCGTTTTTCACTTCCACATAAAAAATGCCTTCCGCCTCCCCGATGATGTTGAACTGGTACGCAAGGTGCTCCGTAACGTCGCTGACGTCCGCCCCCATGAACTGCCCTTTTATCATCGAAAAAAATTCCGCATACTTCATAACTAATTGTCCTCCTGTTTTCTCCACCCCTGTGGTTTAATTCCTTTTGGCAGCGTGCCGGAAATCTCTTTTTTCCTTCCCAATTCCATTCCTTGCCATTCCATTTTTGCCGCCAATTTATTTTTTCGACCAATGGTCGATTTCCTTTTAATTAAAATTACCATCTTTTCGACCATCGGTCAATAGCAATTCCCATAAATTTTCTCTTTTCTTTTTCCTCATTTCCATAACATTTCCCATTGTTATCCTGCCTGCGGTTGTGGTATACTGTAACATAATTATCCGGGAATTCCGCACCACTTCACAATCATGGGACAGGAAGGCGGTATTTATGTCGAACCAGTTAAAATACGAGAAAATTTTGGATGCACTTCAAGAACTGCTGGTTAACAAGAAATTACAGACGATTTCCGTCAGCGAAATCGCACAGACTGCCGGGATGGGAAAAGGCAGCATCTACTACTATTTTCCTTCCAAGGACGCCATTTTCGAGGCTCTCATCCAGCGCAATTACCAAAAACCGCTGGAAACGGCAAAAAACCTTGCCGCCCAAACCGATATTTCCCCATTTACCCGCATGGCGATGATTTTCCAGGCATGTACCTTTTCTTCTTCGGAATTTCTGAAACAAGGGGATACGAATCCTGCGGATATCAGGGAAAAATCCTTTATCCACCAAAAATACATGAGCCACTTAATTTCGGAACTGAAACCGGAACTGACGGAAATTATCCGGCAGGGCATCGAAAGCAACGACATCCGCTTTGATTACCCTGCCGCCCTGGCCGAAATCGTCTTAATCGTCCTCACCGTGAAACTGGACAATACCCTCGTCCCGTCTTCCGGGGAAGAAATCGAGGAAACCCTGCATGGACTGATTTCCCTTTTGGAAAAAGGTACGGGAACCCCGCCGGGGGCACTGAATTACCTGACCATATAAAAAAGGGAAGATAAATAACAACCCCCCAGAGCAGACTGCCTTCTGAAACCCAGTCTGCTTTGGGGGGAAAATTGTTTTGGAAAATATGTCAGGTCAGATTCCCTTAATCTCCCTGATTTTATCCTCCAGTGCATCCACACCGTTCTTTGCGTTGGTTATGGCGGTACACTGCTCCGCAAACGCATTTTCTTCCGCATCCTTAAACTGCTCGTAATAACGCCGTCCGATTTCCAGGTAATTCTTCCTGATCACTTCTTCGCAGGCGGCAATTTGGTTCCTGATACCGGCAATCTCCGCCATATCTTTTGCCTTACCGCTTACTTCCCTTCCCTTCGCCGTAATGGTTTCACCCACTTTTTCAAAAAAATCCATTGCTGCATCCCTTCCTTTCTGTTATATCTATATGCTGCCTTCCTTATAACGTCTGCCTTCCTGCGCATATCCGGCGGCATTGCGGCGGTTATCCTCCGCTTCCTGCTCCGTCACCTGACGCACAATCCGGCACGGGCAGCCAATCACCAAAGAACGGTCCGGCACCAGCATATTCTGCGGCACCAACGCTCCGGCGCCCACGATACATTCCTTACCGATCCTCGCCCCGTTTAACACGATGGCGCCCATTCCCACCAATGTGTGATCCCCGATGGAACACCCATGGATAACGGCGCCGTGTCCGACCGTCACACCACACCCAATGGAAACCGGAAACCCCTGGTCCACATGCACCACCGCATTATCCTGGATATTGCTGCCTTCACCAATGGTAATCTTCTCCCTGTCCGCCCTTACCGTGGCATGAAACCATATACTGCTGTCCGCTCCCGTTTTCACGTCCCCGAGGACTACCGCGCCTTCCGCGATATAGGTACTTTCATGAATCTCCATCTTCCCGTCCACCTTTTCCAAACCTTCCGTTCCACTTTAGTCTACCACACCAAATCACCAAAGTCAATTTTATGCAAACATGGAACTGAAGATGGGTGGATGTCCAGTTACTTTTCCCTGTAAAACGCCGTCAGAAATAAGGAGGGAGGCTTTAACGATTAATCCATAACGATTGCGGAATAATATTTCAACGCAAGGTATAATCCCCAATCCTGATCATTGGCCCATGGGTCATAAAAGTGTCCTCTCCCACCGTTTACCTGTACCGGAAAGACCATAGCGCAAGAAGCTGTGCCGTCTTGTCGGAAAAGGCTTAAAACACCCCGCAGGATAGCCGTGACCGCTTCCCTGTCTGTCTTTTCCCCCAAAGCCTGTTCGTAGCGCATCCATGCCGCTCCGGTTAATGCACTCCAATAATGCGGGTAGGTATCGCCCAGCATCCTGTTCTTTCCAAACCAATATCCGTCCCAGTGCCGAACCGCATTACCAAACTGATGATAATCCGGCTGGCCTGCATGAAAAAGTTTTAAAATCTCAAGCTGTTTTCCGGCTTCTTCCAAATATTTTGTTTCCCCTGACACCTGATACGCCTGCACGAGACAATCTACCGCAGGCGCGACAATACTTTGCTCGAAATCTACTTCCGACTTCTGATAACTGAAACCTCTTTCCAGCATCCAATCCCCATGCGCTTTCAATTCTTTGTAAATGACAGAAGCCTCTTTTTGCATACCCGCCTGCTTTAACGCATCGAACAATTCTGCCGCCGGCAGCATAATGGGATAAAATTTTCCGCCTCCCTGCAAATAATAACGATAAAGTGTGAGAAATGCATCCTGCAGATATTTTCCGTCCCGATACAGACGATAAAGTTCTAACTGAAAGAGGGAAAACCACGGCGCATTGTAGAGCCGTTTATAATCCTGCGCATGCCGGATATCATTGTAGATTTCCCCTGTTTCCTCATTCCAGAGTTCTCGATAAACATATCCCATATACTCCCTCAAGCTCTTTTCCAGTTCATCGTCCTTTTTATTCTGCAAATAACGTGCCAAAAGGATTCCCATACCTACTCTTTCCCTGCCGCCGTTATAGTCGTTTCGGTGGTCGTAGTAAAGGCTCTGTTCCTCATTGTCATAAATAAGGTATGCCCCCCTAAGCATTTCCGCTTTTCCGTGATACTGCTGCTTACGCGCTATAAACCTGCAGCGCACCTCCGCCAGCCTCCTGGGATTCTCGCTGACGTAAAACAATGCCCGCAGTTTCCTCTCTCCGGTCAGAATCTCAAAAGATTGCTCCCCTGTCTCCTCCGGCTGGCAGGCGCAGGAGAAAGAAAGCATGGAATCGTCTTCCCACTTTTCGGAAATCCCTGTCTTGTTTCCGTTCCATTTTACACAGACGCTTTCCCCTTTGTCCACCCTTACCTTTACCGTAAATCGGATCTGTTCGCCCTTCATGACCGTACACTGCTTCGTCTTCAAAACCATAAAGCCCTTATGTGCCAAAAGCTGCTTCTCGAAATCTTCTCTATCCCGGAACCAAAACAATTCCCACGTAATCCTTGCGCTTTCTCCCGGCAGAAGTTCCTCTATTTCAGGATGCAGGATAAAATCACCTCTGTCATTGCTCAGATTTTCTTCCCGCCCTTCCGCATGGTCCCTTCGCTCCACACTGTAACAGCCAAGGCTTCCGTCCGTCAATACCAGACCCAAATGCGGCGCTTCGCCTCCCATCCGAAGCGCCATAACCCATGAAGAATTTCCTCCGCAAAAAATATGGGTATGGCAACGCTTTTTCATGCATGTATCCGCATCTTCATAATTATCGTTAAATGTGGTATAAATCCCCAAATCAGTCTTTCTGATAAATATGGGAAAATCCGTGGAATTGGTGAAACAGTATGTTTCCTGCAGGTTCCCATTGCCAAGCATTTTCCTCTCCAGCGTACAGGCAACCCCTTCCGGGCAGCGTACCGTACCCCAAAGCCTGCTGCCCTCCACCCAATTCATTTTGTAAATATCCTGTGTGTTTCCCAAATAGGAAAGCCTGTTATTTTCACATACTTCCGTCTGAAATATATTTTCCATATGAATCATCCCGCCTTTCTCCTAGCCCTTCACCGAACCACTCATCACGCCGCCAATAATAAACTTCTGCATAAACAGATAAAATACCAGCAAAGGCAGAGCTCCCAGCACCAGCATTTGAAACAGACTGGTCCAATCCGTGGAGAACTGTCCCACATTCCTGTAAATTTCCTGAAGCAGCACGTCGTTTTCCCTTTTTTGCAGGAAATATAGCGGCGTCATAAATTCATTCCAAAGCGTTAAGGCATTCAGGATGGTGATTGTTGCCACAATCGGCTTCATCAGCGGGAATGTGATCGTCCAAAATGTTCTGATCGTTCCCGCGCCATCAATCCTGGCCGCTTCCTCCAAATCCACCGGAATCGTAGACACAAAGCTCTTAAACATAAAGGTCGCATATGCCATATTCGCCGCAATATTGATCAAAATAACCGCTGAAAGTTTATTCATCATATGTAGTCCCTGCACCAGTTTATAAAGACCAAGAATGGACATCTGTGCCGGAAAAAGCATGCCGGAAAGAATAAAAATAAAGTTGATATAATTGAAAAAAAGAAAAGAAAAAAAACACAGCGAAGT
>CANTGP010000091.1 GCA_947653315.1 uncultured Lachnospiraceae bacterium | reverse complement strand
GCGTATTTGAAAACTGTTTTTATTATACCCTTGCCG
The DNA here is from genome assembly GCA_947653315.1 of uncultured Lachnospiraceae bacterium. Classification (GTDB taxonomy): domain Bacteria; phylum Bacillota; class Clostridia; order Lachnospirales; family Lachnospiraceae; genus Kineothrix. The sequence continues at coordinate 9,696 of CANTGP010000091.1, read as the reverse complement.
TAAGTATTTTTCCATGGATTGCATGCCGATTTAAGGTAAAAGTAAGGAAGGGTTCATGGAGGGATAAGGAAGCGGGAATACAATCGGAGTTGGAACATGGGAAATGGAATTGAAATATGGAACATGGATAAGGAACATGGAATCCGGAACATGGAATCCGGAATTTGGGATCCGGAATAAGGAAAGGAGATGTCAGGCATGACGGCAGCCACAGTTGCTATCGAAACAAAACAGCTTGGAAAAAGCTACGGAAAGCACAAATGCGTGAAAAACGTGGACTTAAAAATCCCGGAGGGGAGCATTTACGGATTTTTGGGTCCCAACGGCGCAGGCAAGAGCACGACGATGAAAATGATTCTCGGGCTGGTGAAACCAACGGAAGGACAGGTAACGGTATTCGGGGAGGAAATGAACCGGGGAAACCGGCTGGATGTGTTAAGGCAGACCGGCTCGCTGATTGAATCGCCGTCCTATTACGGGCATTTGACCGGAAGGGAAAATCTGGAGATTGTCAGAATGTTAAAAGGAGCGGGGAAAGAGGAAGTGGACGAAGTACTCAAAACCGTCCGCATGGAGAAACAGCAGCATAAAAAGGCGGGCGCCTATTCGCTGGGAATGAAGCAGAGACTAGGACTGGCGGCGGCGCTTTTGGGGAAACCCCGCCTGTTGCTTTTGGATGAACCCACCAACGGTTTGGACCCTGCGGGAATACAGGAGATGAGGGAACTGGTGCGTTCCCTGCCGCAGCGGTACGGTATGACGGTGATGGTATCCAGCCATTTGCTGAGTGAAATCGACCAAATGGCTACCCATACGGGGATTATCCATAAAGGGGAACTGATTTTCCAGGATAGTTTGGAACATCTTCATGAGCATAGCAGAAAAAGGATTCTGCTTCGGACGGACGATAATGATAGGGCAATGCATATTTTGGAAGAACAGGGGTGCCGGGGGGAAGTGAAGACGGAAAAAGAAACAGGCAGGATTTCCCTGCCGGACATGGAGGACGGGAAGCTGGCATTTTACATTGCCGCCTTGGTGAAACGGGAAGTGGGTATCCTGCGGGTGGAGGAATACCAAAAAAACCTGGAGGATATTTTCTTAAGCCTGACGGGAAAGCAGGTGAGTCTGTAATGAAAAGTTTTCTGACGGAAATAAAAAAGACGAAGGGAAAGCTGGTTTGGGCGGTGCCTGCAGGTATCCTGCTTTTGGATTTTGTGTGGATGTACTGGATTATGTCGAGATGGGATAAGGATACGGATTTTGCGGAAGGGTATTACTCCCTCCTGATGAACCTGCCTATTGTAAATACCATTACGGTTCCCATTATGGCGGCGGTTTTGGCAAGCCGGCTGTGCGATATGGAAAACAGGGGCAATACGTATAAGCTGCTTTGCACATTGCAGGAAAAGGGCAGTATTTTCCGCAATAAACTGCTGCTCGGCAGCCTGCACCTCTTGGTTTTTGCCCTGTTACAGTCAGGTATGATTGTCGTTTTGGGACGGAGGTGGCGGCTGACACAGGAATTGCCGGCAGAACAGATGGGATATTTCTTTTTTTCCACTTTGGCGGTCAGTGTGGTATTGCTGCTGCTGCAGGAAATACTATCCCTGCAAATGGATAATCAGCTTTATCCGTTGTTTATCGGGTTGATTGGGACGTTTGCCGGGCTGTTTTCGTGGTTTTTCCCCGATTTGCCGCTGCGCTATCTTATTCCGTGGGGATATTACTGCGTGGGGAGTACGGTGGAAATCGCGGTTTGGGACGAGGAAACAAGGTATGTGCAGCTCGGTACGGTTCCGTTTTCTTATGCCGCGTTTGCCGTGCTGCTTCTTTTTGCGGCGCTGCTTTATGCATATGGGAAAAAACGGTTTATGGAAAAGGAGGTCTGAGGGATGCTGTTTACATGCGTGAAAGCGGAAAACATGAAATTAAAACGTTCGTTTATATGGATTGCGTTCTTTATCATTCCCGTGATTCCGGCGGTTATGGGGACGGGAAATTATCTGCAGAATATTGATATTTTAAAATCGCAGTGGTTCAGCCTGTGGACGCAGCATACTCTGTTTTACAGCAATTTCTTTTATGCGCCGTTGATTGCGGTGTACTGCGCCTATGCATGGCGGGTGGAGAATTTCAACCACAACAGGAATGCCCTGCTGACGGCGCCCGTGCCGGTATGGTGTATTTTCCTTGCAAAAATGGTGAATATTTTCTGGGTGACGCTTTTAACACAGATATGGGTCGGAATCCTGTATTTTGTCTGCGGAAAAGCGGCAGGGCTGCCCGGAATGCCCGACGGTATTATTCTGTACTGGCTGTTCCGCGGCGTATGGGGCGGTATGGCGGTGGCGGCATTGGTGCTTCTTTTGTCCATGGTTATCCGCAGCTTTGCCGTGCCGGTGGGATTTGCCCTGGTTGGGGGGATTACGGGACTGCTGGCTGCCAATGAAGGGGCAGGGATGTATTATCCTTTTTCCCTGATGATGATGGGGATGAATTCCAATAAATACGAAGACGTACTGGCCGGGGACGGGATGCGGTTCCTCCTGTCCTCCACGGTGTATACCGCGGTGTTCTGCATATTTGGGATATGGTGGCTGTCCGTAAGGGATGTAAAGGCGTAAGGGCGTTTGGCGGCATAACCGTATAGAATCCGCCGTTCCGGTCAATACTCTTGATGGAAATTCCTGAAATCGGATAAAAGAAATCATGAATGAAAACAGAAACAGGAAAGAGGGACTGACCATGGATTCCATATGGACGATGACAACGAAACAAAAAGCGCGGCAGCCGTTAAGGAAAAACCTGTCGGTGGATGCGGCGGTAATCGGGGGCGGGATTGCCGGTGTGTTAACCGCCTGTTTCCTGAAACAGTTGGGAATGGAAACGGTGGTGCTGGAAGCGGCCCGGCTTTTTAGCGGACAGACGAAGAATACCACGGCGAAAATTACGCTGCAGCATGGGCTGATTTACCATAAACTGACAGAGAAAGTCGGAAAAGAGCAGGCAGGGCTGTACGCGGAGGCGAACCGTGCCGCCATTATGCAGTACAGGAAAATGGCGGAGGAAGAAAAAATGGACTGCCTGTTCCGAAACTGCAATGCCTACCTGTATAGCAGAAAGGAAGAAGAAGCGCTGCAAAAGGAAGAAGAAGCGGCGAAAAACCTTGGCATCTGTGCCGAATATACCACGAAAACGGAGCTCCCTTTTCCGGTAAAGGGGGCGCTTTGTTATTATGACCAGGCGGTATTCCACCCGCTGCTTTTCCTGGACAGGATTGCGGAGGGGCTGACGGTGTATGAGGATACGCGGGTCCTGGATGTGAAGGGGCATGAAATATATACGGAGGATTACCGGGTGGAAGCGGAACATATTGTGTTTGCCACCCATTATCCGTTTCTTAACATTCCGGGTTTTTATTTCCTGCGGATGCATCAGGAGCGCAGCTATGTACTGGCTTTGCAGAATACAAAGCAGATGGACCATATGTATTACGGAATTGACGAAGACGGATTGTCATTCCGTAAGAATGGGGATATTCTGCTGTTGGGCGGCGGCGGGCACCGGACAGGGGACAACAAAGGAGGCGGAAAGTACCGGGACCTCAGGCTGGCGGCGGAAAAAATGTTTCCGATGTGCCGGGAAGTGACCCGTTGGTCGGCACAGGACTGTATGCCCGTGGACGATATTCCCTATATCGGGAGATATTCGGCGGAATATCCATACTGGTATGTGGCGACCGGTTTCCGTAAATGGGGAATGAGCAGCAGCATGGCGGCGGCCATGATTATCCGGGATTTGGTGGCGGACGGAAAGAGCCGTTATGAGGAAGTGTTCTCCCCGCAGAGACTTAATCTGCAGGCGTCGGCGGGAAAGCTGGCGGAGGAAGGAATCGAATCGGCGAAAGGGCTTGGAAAAGGGCTGTTTACGGCAGCGCCCCGCTGTCCCCATATGGGATGCGCGCTGGAGTGGAACCCGGATGAACTAAGCTGGGACTGCCCGTGCCACGGCTCCCGGTTTGACCATGACGGGAAATTGCTGGATAATCCGGCACAGGAGGATTTGGTTCTTTGTCCGCGGAAGTAAATTCGTGCTTTCCTTTGGGGGAAATTTGGGGTATGATATAAGTATTGGTAAAAAGTGGAAAGCACGGAAACGGGGAATGGGTGTGCGCCGGTTTTTCGGCTGCGGCACGGACAGGAAAGGTATGGTTTGGGATGGATAGGGATTTAAAGTTTGCGGTATTAATTGATGCGGATAATATATCGGATAAGTATGTGGGCATTATTTTGGAGGAAACGGCTAAGAGCGGGATTGCCACGTATAAGAGGATTTACGGGGATTGGACGAATACAAGGCTCGGTTCGTGGAAAAACGTGCTGTTGGACAATTCCATTACGCCAATCCAGCAGTACAGTTATACCACGGGGAAAAATGCGACGGATTCGGCAATGATTATCGATGCCATGGATATCTTATATTCCGGTACGGTGGACGGGTTCTGCATCGCTTCTTCGGACAGCGATTTTACGCGTTTGGTGGCAAGGCTGAAGGAAGCGGGAATGCAGGTCATCGGCATGGGGGAAAGCAAGACGCCCAAGCCGTTTATTTCGGCATGCAACCAGTTTAAATATTTGGACATTATCTTCCGCTCGAAGGAGCAGGAGGAGGATGAAGGCGTGGTTAGGAAAGACGGAGCCGCAGCGGCGAAAACGGCATCGAAGACGGCGAAAGTGAAGAAAGGGACGAAAACCACGGCATCGGTTTTGGCAAAAAAGAGGAAGGAAGAACTAAGACCGCAGACAGATTTGAAAATGATTAAACGTGCAATCCTGTCCCTTGTGGAGGAGTGTTCCGATGACGACGAATGGATTTTGTCGGCAGAGCTGCGCAACCAGTTGGGAAAGCGGTTCCCGGATTTTGACGTGCGTAATTTCGGGCATTCCAAATTCTCCTCGTTTATCAATTCCCTGAATATTTTGGACTGCGAACAGGAGCAGAATATCGTGAAGTTTAAGATAAAGGGGAAGAAGAATTAGCAGGGGAGATGCTTTTCCCTTACCCGATGGACTGCATTGTTTGCCGATAGTGTTTTCGTATGAAAGTTGTATAAAAAAACTCCCTACACAGACGGAAGGTGTTCCGTCTGTTTTTTTATGCACACGGGCACCTAATATGTCGATTGTGCACGAAAATTGTCGATTATGCAGATGATATTGATTATAAATCCGGAACGGTTAATATTTTAGGATAGAATCAGTAATGCGAAATGGCGGAAAGGACGGAGAGAATATTGATTTTGGACATGGGTGGAAATACGGATATGCCGGAAAGTAGGATGCCGGAAAATGCGGGGGAATTTATCAGGGTAGAGGAAATAGCCGTGGAATGTAACATTCCGATAGGACGGATACAGGGGCTTTCCATCCGGGAATGCATGGGCTCCCATACAATGGCCGAAGTGGAAGCCGGTATGGAAGCCGGAAGTTTCCGGGTTTCCGATTGTCAGCTTAACAGTCAGCCGCTTGTGGTAAAGGCGGTGAAAAACGGAAAGGAGATACTGCTTTTTTCAGGGGTAATTCATGAAGTACGCATGGACAGGGAGGCTGTTTATGATACCATACATATCTTGGCGTATTCCGTTACATGGTTTATGGATTTGGAGATGAAAAGCAGATCCTTTCAGGGGGAAACTTCCGTGTTAGGATTAATCGAGAAAATTGCGGGGGAGCATGCTTTTTCCGTTTTGGCTTCCGTGCCGGACAGGATGACCAAAGGTGCGTTTATACAGTACCGGGAAACGGACTGGGAGTTTATGCTGCGTCTGTCAACCCATTTGCAGGCATCGTTATTTGCGGCAAACGAGTATGGCGGAAAGGGGATTCATATCGGTATTCAGGAGAAGGGGGAACCCGTAGAACTATATGAGTGGAGCGAAAAATGGTGCATGGATGCGGAACACGTGAAAAAAATGGGATTTGATATTCAAAAGGCGGTATACCATGAGGTGGTATCGTCACAGGTGGTTCACTTGGGGCAGAGTGTTTCATTTCATAACAAAATATGCTGGCCGTACCGGGTGGATTTGTTTTTAAGGCGGGGAGTTTTGTATGGAATTTACCGGCTTGCGGGGCGGCAGTATGATACTGTTTCCGTCCGTTTCCATCCGCTGCTCAAAGGAATCTCTTTGGAGGGAACGGTATTGGAAAGGGATGGTGAGACGATTAAGGTACATTTGGATATGGATGAGGAACAGGACCGTAACCTTGCCCGTCCTTATCCGTGGATGCCGGAACATGGAAATATGGCGTATTGTATGCCGGAAGTGGGAAGCAGGATACGTCTGCTTGTGGCAGGAGAAGATGAGAGGGATGCCTTTGGAATTGACTGTGTGCGCCAAAACGGGACCGTGTGCGGGGAAACACAGACGCCGGATGACCGTTGGTTTACAACCGGGGGAAATAAAGCCATGACCCTGCAGCCTTGGCTGGCGGAATTATCGGGGGACGGGGGACAGTCTAAGATTTCCCTGCAGGACGGGACGGAGACCGGCATCAGGAGCAGCGGGGAAATCTTGCTTCAGGCGAAAGGAAACATAAGGATACAGGGAGCGGATGTATCGCTAAAGGCTCCCAGCGAAATCACTGCCGTGAAAAGGGATTTGGGGGAACCTGCGGTAGTGAATATCTGCCATAATCTGGATGCCATGGGAAAACACAGTACTTTTCAAAGCCTGGAGGAGTTAAGGTTGAGGAATATTACGGGGGATGGCAGTCCGGGAAAGGGACAAAAAGGTATGCCTTCTGAATTGTCAGGGAAAGCGGCGGAAGCGGAAAGGAAGAAACTGCAATTTAAACTGCAGGAACTGTTGGGACAGGAGAACGGAGAAGACCGTTATGAGTTGGGAAGCGGTATTGCCCGTGTAATCGCGGCCATTCCGCAGCCCATGGAACGGGACCCGTTGTCACAGGCGGTTATGGGCTTCCGCCCGGTTGCCGGACGGATGAAAGGGGTATGAAAAAGAAGAAAAGGAGAAGAAAAATGGCGGATTCGGTAATCAATGGCGCAGTAGGAAAAAGTCCGGTTATTGATAAAATAAACAGACTGCCGGACAGGGAAGTAAAAAGTCGGGCGGCTATACGGTCGGAACAGTGGGTATGCGGGGACGGAACCGTAAAATACCCGCCGGTTTCCGTATCCTTCCATAAATGCCGGGAGGAAGTGAAGGAGCGGATAGAGCGCCGCATGGCGGAAAAGGAGGAAGGGAATGGAGCTGTTTGACGGGCAGTTGTTGGCGGAAATACCGGATTCGTTCCGGGAAATGGACGGGGACAGAATGGCAATGATGTATCCTTATGAGGAAAAACCGCAGGTTATTTTGGAAGATGTTAAAAAAGCAAGAACCTGTACGTTTTCCCTGCTGAAAGAGCAGAAATTGGAAAGCCCGCAGGCAGAATGTGCGGCTTCTGCCATACGGAAGGTGGTTGCCGGTCTGTATCCCGCCTGCCGCCCGGGAAAATTGCAGATCATAGAAGGCAGGAACGGGAAATGCGGCTGGTTTTCCTTTCACACGGCGGACGGGGAGGGGTATCAGGTGATGTATGTATTTCCGGTAAACGGAGCCATGATGTTAGGTACCATGGGATGTGCGGCGGAAGATGTGCATGGAAAAATCCAAATGCATGGAATTATGAAATCCCTGGAGGCAGTCAGGAAGCGGACAAACCGCGTAATACAATCCGCAAGACCGGTAACGGGACGTACTGCGGGAAAGGGGAAGTATATATGAAGAAAGGGGATTATGCGGATGAAAGGATTATCCGCCTGAGGAAAATCTGTCAGGGCGGAACGGAATCCCATGATTTGTTGGCAGATGCGGTTCCCATACGGGAAAAGGAAATCCGTTTTCGGTGGTTTTCCCTGTTTGACGGGAAGTTCCGCATGCCGGTACCGGAGACTTTTACCGTAATGCCGGAGCAGATTGCAAAGGTCAGGTATCCATGCATTTACCGGCCGCCTATAATTCTGACCGGACCGGGTTATGATGAAAATTTGGGCTTCCGTTTCATGGATTGCATGGAGGATGTCAGAAAAGCGGGGGATGACGGGACGGACATGGACAGACTGCTTCAACGGATGCAGGATACCGTCCGGCGTTACACGCCGGAAGCAGTCATTTATGAAAGGGGGAGGTTTGGACTGTGTGAAATGGAAGGGGGCTGGTTTGAATATAAGAATTTTACGGTGGATGAGGAGACTTATAACATGCAGTTTATCTTCCGTGCGGGAAACGGTTTCCTGATTGGGACGTTTAACTGTCGGATGGTTTTCTATGGGGAGTGGAAACCATGGATATTAAAAGCATTGGAACATACGGAATGGATGGAAAGGAGTGGTCGGACGGATGAAAGCAGATAAGATTCATATTTCACACTTTCACTTTCTCACGTTGGAAAGTCTGGAAATAGACCGGATGGCTGGGGAACATGCGACGGCGGCGGTATGCGGGACAATCCGCGACGGGGATGTGGAGGAATACCGGAATTTGGTAACTGAAAAAATTTGGGTACATATTACTGCGGAGGATGAAAACGGGGGGAGAAAAATCCTGATGACAGGTATGATTGCGGGATTTTCCCTGGAAAAACAGCCGCATGTATCGGTTCTCAAGCTGGTGCTGAAAAGCGGAACCTATCTGATGGACGGGGCGGTGCATTTCCGTTCTTTCCAAAACGGGGAAATGGGTTATTTGGATGTGTTAAAAGCGGTAAACCGGACCTATGGGGATAACGGGGTAATTGCGGAAGACAGTTTGGAGGAGCGGGTAGACTTTCTGCTGCAGTACCGGGAAACGGATTGGGAGTTTGTGAAACGGATTGCGAGCCGTTACGGTTTGGCGGTAACGCCTGCCGTGGGAAGGGAAGGCGTGTTTTATTATGTAGGAAACAGGCATTTTCATACTTATGCGCTGCCTTCCGGTACCGTTTGTCATGACTGTAAGTATGTCGGCACTTTTATGAGACATGGGGCAAACGGGTTCGGGACACTGCGGGAACAGGATTACATGGAATATCAGGTATGCATAAGGGAAATATATGACCTGTGGGATTTTCTTACATTGGGAAATCAGGGAGGGCATGTGTACCGTATCCAAAGCAGGTACCGGCAGGGGGAGTTGTGGAATACGTATTCCATGCGTCCTGCCGGTGGGATGCGGGTCCTGCCGGTCTTTCATGAAGGCCGGTCAGGGTGTTCTTTCCGGGCGGAAGTACGGGCTGTTATGCAGGACAGGGTGCAGGTGGCATTGGAAGGGGATGAGAACGGCGGACAGGAAATTACTAGGTGGTTCCCGTATTCCACGGGATATTCTTCCCCCGACGGGGCAGGCTGGTATTGTATGCCGGAAGTGGGGGATTCGGTACGGCTGCAGGTACCGGACCACATGGAAGAACATGCTTATGTCATCAGTGCGGTACATATGGACACGGACGGCGGACGTAAGATACCGGACCATAAATCTTTTAAGACCAAGTATGGGAAAGAATTGTTGTTTACGCCGGACAGCCTGGAGCTGACCAACCATCAGGGGATGTGGATTAAAATCGTGGATGGGGAAGGAATTGAAATCGTAAGCGATAAGGATATGCGGGTGCGCTGCAGTATTTGTTAAAGCATCCGGAGGAGGCTGTGCAT
>CANTGP010000090.1 GCA_947653315.1 uncultured Lachnospiraceae bacterium | reverse complement strand
AGTATGCTCCACTTCCATTTTGATGAAATAAACCAATACGGAATCAAGACAAAGATGAAAAAACTTAAGAAAAACGGAAGGATAAAAATATATCCCCACTTCGCGTAGCTGATACTTTTGCGTTTTGGTTTCATAAACGATCATTCCTTTCTGCCTGGTGCGGTTTGCATACTGCGGGGCATTGACTGCCCCGCAGCCGCAGACCATTATTCCGGCCACTGGATTTCGGTAATCTCCGGGTAACGCTCCTTAATTGCCGTCTCGAAATTCGATTTTGCCCTGTCATAATCAATCTGACCCTGTAAGTAATCGCCAAAGGTATTCTGAATCAGCTCCACGCATCCCTGGTCGTAAGCCGAAAGCGGCGCAATCACAATATTCTCTGCAACCGGTGCAAAATACTTGAACGCATTCTGTCCGCCGAGGAATTCCGAAGAAAAGTTGGCATCGTCTGCCGCCGCTTCCTGCATACCGCTCGTTGTATTGGTAAAATCGGTGTATTCCTTGGAAATCCTTAACAGGTTATCTTTATTGGCAGTTACCGAAAGGATAATATCCTTTACATGCTGCGGATTATCCGTACCGGTACATGCATGGACATAAGAACCGCCCCAGTTGTATTCCTGCGGAGGATTCGTCACCGCCCAGGCGCCGTTTTCACCGTCCCAGTTCGGCGACAGCGTAAAGTCAATGCCCCATGCCGGGAAAAGGAAAGCAAATACTTTGGAAGAAGAACCCATCGCCTGATTCCAGTCGGCATTCCACTGTCCCTTGATGTTTTTATCAAAATAACCGGCATCCAGCCATTCTTTGGAATCATTGACCCAATTCATGATTTTTTTGTCAATCTTAATCACGGTTTCCCCCGGAGCCACCCATGGCTGGTCAATGCTGTTGCCGTACAGACGGAACGTATCCGCATAAGAGGAAAACGTATAATATCCCTTTGCTTTTAATTCTTCCGCCGTTTTTTTCAGCGTATCCCAGTCTTTTACTTTCTCGCCTACCGCTTCCGGATCGTCCGTGCCGAATACATCCATGGCAATGTCGCGGCGGTATACCAAAAGTCCCGGACAGCACTGCCAAGTGGAACCCCTTTGGACGCCGTTGGCATCGGATGCCGTTACCCTGGTAAAGCTGTACTGGTCTGCCAAATCGGTATCCGGGTTGATGCCAAGATCGGTCAACGGCATGGCAACATCCGCTTCCGCATCCGTGTATTTATTTACGTAGTCCGTCTCCGAAAGGAAAATATCGATCTTATCGTCCGCAGCCGCCGATGCCTGGTTAAGCAGGGCCTCGTCCAATTTCTGCTGGTAAACCCCGTCCTGGTTCGGATTAATGATCCAGTGGATTTCCGTCCCGTCGTTTAACGTCGTTACGGTTCCGTCCGCGGAAGTTTCCGCCACTTCCGGGTATACGGCATCCACACGTCTTTGGAATTCATCGTTCCAGCAATAAACATTAATTACTTTACCTTCTTCCGCCGCAGGGGCATCCTGGGATGCGGAAGCCGTATCCGCTGCCGTATCCTGGGATGCGGAAGCAGAAGCCGCATCCCCGCCTGCCTGTGTGCCGGAACCGCCGCATCCTGCCAATGTTCCTGCCGTTATGGCTGCCGCCAGTAACATACTGACCATTTTCTTTTTCATGTTAGAATCCTCCTGTTTTTCTGATTATTTTCTATGTATCCTGCTGCTTTACAAAACGTATTATATCTTTTTCCCCACCCCGTAATATACAAAATAAATACGAAAAATATCAAAATCATGTCATAAAATAATTTTATTTTTTTCTGTTTTTTCCGGTTCCCTCACGGCATGTCAAGAATAATTTCCGTCCAATCCCGGAGCAGTCCGGCGGGAATATAATTTCCTTCCATTTTCTTTCCGTCCACCGTCAGTTTTCCGCACCCCGACTCCGCATGACTGCCGTTGCGGATTACGATATGCAGGTGACAACCCCTGAAATCCTTATCAATCTCAAGAATCTCCCAATCCTTCGGAATGGAGGGGGCTATCGTGAGCCCGTAAAAGTCCGGGCGTATCCCCAAAATTCCTTCCACGCAGCCTACCATAACGGTGGATGCCGTGCCCGTCAGCCAGTGCACATGGGAACGCCCAAAGTGCGGACTGTCCTTCCCTTCCGTAAACTGCCCGTAACAATACGGCTCCAGCCTGCGGATTTCCGCCTTGTCATTTTGCGCGGCAGGCGCATTTTCCATAAAGTAGCCAAAAGCACGTTCCCCGTGCCCGCGAAGCGCTTCCGCAAGAATAATCCAGCCCTGCGACTGGGAGAAAATACCCGCATTCTCCTTTGTCCCGGCATTGTAGATAACGGCAAGCGCCCCGTCAAACGCATGATTGTGGTATGGCGGGTCCATCAGGACGGCGCCGTACTGCGTATTTAATTTTCGGTATACCGCATCCAATGCCGTATCCGCCTGTTCCCCCTGCGCCAACCCGCTGATAACCGCCCAGCTCTGCGGATTCAGCCACAGATTTGCTTCCGGGTCCGTGCGCTTCCCGATGACTTCCCCTTCCTGCGTGAAACCGCGGATAAAACGGTCTTCATCCCAGCACAGCTCTTGTACCGTTTTTCCGAGCTTTTCCTGCTCCCGCTCCAAATAGCCGATATATTCCCGGTCCCCCTTATACTCCGCAAACTTTCTTAAAACGGACATGGCAAGATAGAACTGGAATGCCACGAATGTGGATTCCCCTTCCTTTCCGAGCCTCAAACAGTCATTCCAGTCCGCATACAGCCCGGCAGGCATCCCGTGGCTCCCCAGGCGGTTCATGGAAAAATCGATGGCACGCTTCAAATGTTCGTACACCGTCCCCTCCCCCCGGTTGGCAAACGGAATCACTTCATCCATAAAAGAGAGGTCCCCGGTTTCCGCCACATATTTGTAAACGGTAGGGAACAGCCACAGGGCATCGTCCGCCCGGTATGCGGGATGTCCCGTTTCCTTTACATAAGACGCGTCATCCGGCGTATCCTCATGCCCCGCGTTATGGGTAAATTTGACAAGCGGCAGTCCCCCGCCGTTATCCGCCTGCGCGGAAAGCATGAAACGGATTTTTTCCACCGCCATTTCCGGCGCCAAATGAAGAATGCCCTGAATATCCTGCACCGTATCACGGTACCCGTATCCGTTGCGCAGTCCGCAGTAAATGAAGGAAGCCGCACGCGACCAAATAAAAGTCATGAAACAGTTATAGGCATTCCATGTATTCACCATGGTATTGAATTCCGCGCTCGGCGTCTTAACCTGAAAACGGGACAGTTTCCCATGCCAGTGGGAAACCAGCTCCCCTAACTCCTTCCTGCAGATTTCTTCCGGTTTTTTGTAGCGGTCCAATATCCGTCCTGCCTGCGCGTCCCCTTTCATTCCGAGGATAAATGCCAATTGCTTTGTTTCCCCTGGCTCCAGTCTTACTTTGGCGCAAAGCGCGCCGCAGCCGTTTTCGTTATAATTCAGCTCCCCTCCGAGTTCCCCGCGGATAACGCTTTCCGGATTGCCGTATCCGTGGTAACGTCCAAGGAATGCTTCCTTGTCCCCGCAGTAGGAAGATACGTCCGTTCCCGCCAATCCGAAAAACCGTTCGATAACCGTTTTGTCATCCACATCCTTTCCGTCTTCCAAACCGTCCAGATTTCCGTGGATCAACTGCACGATCCGGTCGCCGTTAAAAACGGTGCGGGTAATGAATTGGGAATACTGCAGGTTCACCTGGTCTTGCTCATAAAGATTGCTGTTGGTAAATTCCGCATATCCCGTAATGCTTAACTCCCTGACTTCCCCGGAACGGTTCCCGATTTCCACATTCCACACCTCATATTCCGCACCCAGCGGAACATAATACAGGACTTCCGAATGGATGCCGGCATAATCGGCAAGCATCTTTGTATACGCCGTCCCATGGCGGCACTCGCTTTTATAAACCGCAGGATCCTTTCCCACCGGCTGCCAGGAAGCGGACCAGTAATCCCCGGTTTTGCCGTCCCGCAGATAAACATAACGCCCCGGCTGGTCAAAACCGTTAAAAACATACCGCAGGATTCTACCGTTCGCCCCCGACTTTGCAAAACTGTACCCGCCTGCGTTGTTTGAGATAATTGCTCCGTATTCGGGGGAGCCCAGATAATTTGCCCACGGAGCGGGCGTATCGGGACGGTTTATTACATATTCCCTTTTTTCATCATCAAAATAACCATATTCCATATCAGATTCTCCTTCTTTTATTTCCGCTCCAGTTCCACTTCTATTTCATGCAATTCATCCGTCAGTGACACGATGGTTTCCCTGTCAAGGGATACGCAGTCCCCGCTCCCCAAAAACTCGGTCTTACCGTCACAGACCGCTCTTTTTACCATATATTCCCCATACGTCAAACGCTGGGGGTTTTGGAAGCGCACATGGAACTTTTTCTGCGCAAAGTGCAGCCACAGTCCCGCGTTTCCTTCCGCGTCGAACTGTTCCGCCAACAGTTTCGGACGGATTACCATGTCCCCGGTTTCCCCGCGTACCCCGAACACTTCCGTAACGGCGGTCAGCATATACCAGCTTGCGGCTCCCGTCAGGTAATGGTACATGCCCCTCCCGCTTCCGTTAAAATATTCCGGTATTCCCGGATAAATCTTACTGACCCCAAACCGCAGGGCGGCATCCGCCAGCGTCTTAAGCGCCTTATGGCCTTCTTCCACAAAGCCCCGTTGGTAAAGTGCGTTGGCATACATGACCGTCATATGGGAAAATACCGCCCCGTTTTCCTTTTCCCCGTAGGCAAAACCGAACATCCTGCCAAGATTGAATTTTAATTCATGAAAATCCGTATTCAGACGGTAACCCCCTGTTTCCTTTTGGTAAAGATAGCGGTCCGCGCTTTTACAGATTTTCCTAATCTGGCTGTCCGTGGCGGTTCCTCCCATGATGGCGAATACCTGGCCGGTAAGCATCATCCTGACGCCCTGCGCGGAATATCCTTCCACCTGCTCCCCGTCATTGTCATAATAACCGTTAAACCATCCTTCTTCCCGGTCTCCCCCAATCCATTCCGTACTGCGGATATGGTTTTGGATCCACTCTGCCTTATGTTTTAAGTTCTCCGCCAAATCCCTGACGGCAACCGTTACCTTCATCCCGCTGACCTCATGCCTGCAACGAAACAGAAAATCTTTCAAAAGTTCCCGTTTTGCCTCCACATTGTCATAAAGCCGGATATCATCCCGTAAAAGCACCTCCATTTCCTGCAGCAGTTCCACCTGTTTCCGGCCGAACTTTTCTTCCAAAACCGTAAGCAGTTTTGACAGACGCATCATGTTCCCGGCATAAGCACAGGTAAATGCCACGCTTTCCCCGTTTTCTGCCGCCATATCCAGCGCATCGTTCCAATCCGCGCCCCGGAGCCGGATATGGTTATGCCCTCCCACCTCATAAAAGGCGCACAAATGTTGGAGCAGCAAATGTTCCAAAATACTTCCCTCATACACTTCCCCGTTCACGCATTTCTGCCGCAGCCCGTACGACGGAGCCCAGCCGGTATCCAGTCCGTTTCCCCGCTCCGTCTGTTCATCCTTGAAGTACGCCGTTTTTTCCTGCAAGATACCGATGTCCCCGGTTTGGTCGATATAGAGCTTCGTTGTCAGGAACGGCCAGACTCCGTGGTCCATCCAAACCCTCGCAATGCCGTTCCTGTCCGCAATAAATTCCCCCTGCTTTTCCCCGATAATGGTAGCGTTGGTTCCGTCAATCCTTACGCCGCCGTAATTATCCAAAATCATCCTGCGGACGCCGTCCGGGTCCATAATCAACAGGGACAGACAGTCCTGCCATAAATCGCGCCATCCCCTTCCGCCCCTTCCGTAATCATGGTGCGGCAGGAAGGAACAGCCGTAAATACGCCTTAAAACCGGCTGGAAACTAATCCAACGCATCAGATTGTCATATCCGGCATCCCCCGTGTCAAACGTTACGTTGACCTTCTCCTGCCAGTACGCGTTTGCCCGCTCTTTTGCTTCTTTCACTTTTTGGGCGGTTGCATAAGCCGCTAAAACAGCTTCCGCTTCCTCCTCCCGCTCCGTCACGCCCATAACGATGGTATAGGACACCGTTTCCCCCGCTTCCAAAACCACTTGGGGAAAACGGATGCCGCCCACCGCTTCTTTTCCTTCCATGCAGCTTCCCCCCGGTACCCCTTCCCCGTTTTCCAGGATTTTCCGCGGTTGGGAATAACTTCCGCCCTCACCAATAAATTCTTCCGCTACCGGATAAAAGTCCCTGGGTTTCTCCCCGTTTCCGGTTATTCCGCATACAAAATAAGTCATAGTGTTTTTCCGGTGTCCCCGTTCGTCAAAGGAGAGGGTAGGCTTCACGTATACGCCGTAATCCGTGGTTTTGATCCGGTGCAGCAGGGAAGTCACGTGCCGGTGGTCCCTGATATTGTCCGCGCTCCTCCCGAAAATGGGGATTGCCGCCGTAGGCGTAACGCTCTGCGCCTCCCCTGCCAAATTACGCAGTTCCACATGCATGATTTCCACATCGTGTTCCAAAGGCACAAAAGACGTTACCTCCGCTTCCAGCCGGTATTTTTCCGACTTTCTTTTCACGGTCTGCCACATAAACCCTGCCGTCAGTGTGCTCTTATCCTGGCGTTCCGAAAACTTTGCGCTTTCCTCCTCCGCGGATGCCCCTACTGCGGACCACGCGCCCACGCCTTCCACCATGCACCAAAAATTCCTTCCGGAACGGTTGTTGTGAAGATTTTCCGCACTGACCGGCTCCATCAGGAACGCATTTTGGTTTACCTTTATGTCGCCCCCGAAATTCGGTGTCAGGGAACTTTTGATTCCCTTCTCACCCGCAACCGGAAAATAAAGATAACTGTAATTTTCCGGCTGTTCCAAAGAAAATGTCCCGTCCCTGCCTAAAAACCTGATTGCTTCCATACTTTCAAATCCTCCTGTCTTTTCTATTTATTCCCGCCTTTTTCAAGGCGGGGATTTTCCATGCCTTCCGGCTCCGTCCTATACCCGGAACCTGCAGATATGCGTTTCCAAATCTTTTGCGGAATCCGTTAATTCCTCCGATTCCTTTGCCACCGTTTCACTGTTTGCCATTAAGCCGTCCGCCTGTTCCACAAGCACTTCTGACGATGCCAGTATTTCCTGTGAACTCGCTGCCTGTTCCTCCGAAATCGCCGCCACATTGCCTGCCACATCTTCCACCTGAATTACCTTTTCCATCATTTTCTGGACTAAGCTGCCGACCGTCATGATATTTTCAAATATGGTATCGTAAGTACCCACCGCGTTCCCGATCAGCCTGCTGCTGTTGTTGATATTATCCACGCTCTGGTTCGCCTGCAAAACAACATCCCCGATCAGTTTCCCGATTTCCGAAATCAGGGCATCGATATTTTTCACGGACTCCATGCTGGTTTTTGCCAGTTTCCCGATTTCCATTGCCACCACGGCAAAACCCTTTCCCGCTTCCCCCGCACGGGCTGCCTCGATGGAGGCATTAAGCGATAACAGGTTTGTCTCATCCGCAATATCGCCGATCGCCTTCGTAATGTTTGATATCTCCCCTGACGCATTTCCCACTTCATCGATTGCCTGCTGCAACTGCCTGACGGAACAATTAATATTCTGCATGGCTTCCCCCACACCCTGCATGATTTCCTTTCCTTTTTGGGATATGTCAACCGTTTCTTTCATTCTCCCGTTTACGTTATCCCCATCCTCTTTGGTTTCCGACACAAGCGCTGCCAGTGTGGTAGCGCTTTGCGCGATTCCTCCGACGGAAACGGATAACTGCTCCACGGTTACATTCAGCTCTTTCATGGACCGGTTCTGGTGCTTTGCCGCACCGAACATCTGACCCGATATTTCCCTGCTGTTATCCGCCTGCACATGCAGCGTATGGGAAACCCGGTTAATGGATGCAATCATGCCGCGCATGGTAACGATAAATTTTTCCACGCACTGGCTCATTACCCCGATTTCGTCGCTTCCGTTAACCGTGCCGTGAATGGTGAAATCCCCATCCGTCATGTCCTTGATGATATCCGTCAGTTTCTTTACCGGACGGATTACGACATGAACAATCCGCTCCATCAGGATCATGACCGCCAAAACGGAAAGAATTCCGAAAAATGCCATGATATTCCTGATATGATCCAAATCGCGGTACACGTCTTTGGCGGGAACATAGGATATAAGCATCCACTCCGTTCCGTCCACTTTTTCAAAAACCGTTAGATTGCCCCCAATCTCTGCCATGTCAAAGTCGTTTTTCTCCAGCTTATCCTCTACCTCCCTCATAAACCCATCGTCCCATTCGCTTAACTTCCGGGAAATCAGGCTTGTGTCCCTGGCTGCAAGAATGGTATGGTCTTCGGTATTGACCAAAATGGATTCCGCATTTTCCATTTTCACGAAACTGTTCACATACACACTGACCCTGTCCAAAGACAAATCTGCCGAGAGTACGTATACGTCGTCCGAATCCGTCCGCAGCATACCGCATGCGCTGATTACCTGCATTCCGTCTTCCCTTGTGTATGCATTGGTAAATCCCATGTTAACTCTGGTCAGGCCGTCCCGGAACCATTCGCTGTCCGTTACGTCCGCCGCTTTTACCGTTTCTTCCTTCCCCGCCACAGACGCCGCTTCCGTATTTTCCACCACCGACACATTGCCAATCCAAACCCCTGCCGCCGAGCCGCACGCCCCCAGGTTAAATTCCAGGCGGCCGTTTGCATCATCCTCGTCCTCCATGGTGAACCCGTAGGTAAAAGTCTGTTTTCCGGTCGTCAGGTTTACCTCCGTATCCTCCAAATAGCGTTTGTATTCACGGTCCGGCGCCGTAACGCTTACCTTCGCCGTCCGGTCCGCCTCCGCCCAGGCATCAAAACTGACTTTATATGTACTTCCCTTTTTCAGCGGAAGCCCCGGCTGCATAAACTGGATACTGTAATCTACCGTGCCTTCCTTTCCCGTTTGGATTAAAACCATACCGTCTTTTAACTGCGCCGACGCCTCTCCCTCAAGCGCCGTGGAAAACTGCCAGTTTCCGTCCTGCTCCAAATTCCCGATTTCCGAAAAGTCTCCGTGAATGATATAATTGCCGTTTTCATCCGGTTCCCGCAGCTCCACGGACTTATACTGCCTGGAACGGTACACTGTCCCATTGGCATCCGCCAGGTAAATTCCCTCCGGGTAATTACTGTCATAATGATAGTAGGCATCCAAAAAATCCTGCCTCCGCTCCCCGTCAAACCCCATCTGCTCCAAAAGATGTTTTGCTTCCTCAAAGGAAGCCAGGTTTTTGTCCAGCCACGCTTCGATTTCGGACGCCTGGCTTTCCACCGATGTTTCCAGCAGTTTGTGTGCGTTCGTTTTCATGACATTCTTCGATACGTAATAGGACAAACCGATCAGTACAATTAAAATAACGGTAATCACGGGTAACAGAATGCTAAGCAGCTTCACTTTTATGGAAATGAATTTCTTCTTCTCCGTCATTTCAAACACCTCCAAATTTCATGTTCCACGTTTTCCGGTTACCGGTACTGCCCTACGTTATTGGCATCCACCTTTTCAAAAGGAAGCAGGATATATTTCCCGTCCTCCGCAGCGCCTTCCATTCCCGTTACGGACTCTCCTGCCGCCAGCTTTCCCGCCGCTTCCACCGCCGCCGTAATCTGTCCGGACATCGGCTGGTATACCGTGAAATCCATCCGCCCGTCC
>CANTGP010000089.1 GCA_947653315.1 uncultured Lachnospiraceae bacterium | reverse complement strand
AATGATTGGATGGGATAGGAGTTTGTTTGGGTATGAGTGAGTATAGGAATGGGAGGCTGCAGTTGCCGAATGTGACGTTGGCGGCTATGGATAGTGTGAAGGTGAAGGCTACGGTGAAGGCGCTGGAGTATAGTATGCGGGGGGTTGATTTTGGGGATGTGGTGTTGGTGACGCATCGGAAGCCGTTTGCTTTGCCGAAGGGGATTCGGTATGCGCATATTGATAAACTGAAGGATATTGATGCGTTTAATTATAATATGATTTACCGGATGCATGAGTTTATTGAGACGGATTTTATGCTTTTGGTGCATTATGACGGGTTTGTGGTGAATCCGGATATGTGGCGGGATGAGTTTTTGGAGTATGATTATATCGGGTCGCCGTTTCCTTTGCCGAAGGATGATTTTTCTTACCGGGATGTGAACGGGAATATCTGCAGGGTGGGGAATAGTGTGTCGCTGCGGAGTAAGCGGCTGTTGGAGTATCCCACGAAGGCGGGGATTCCGTTTGAGGCGGATCACGGGTTTTTTAATGAGGACGGGTTTATCTGCTGTAAGAACCGGCATTTGTTTGAGGCGGCGGGGATGCGGTATGCGCCGCTTGAGGTGGCGAAGTATTTCGGGCATGAGTCCATGATACCGGAGGTGGAGGGGATCCGGCCTTTTGTGTTCCATAAGTGGGCGGGGTCTAATGCGGGGTATCCGAAATTTTAGGGGCGGCGGAAATGCGCTCCGGAAGGAAAGGGACGGGTTTAAGATATGGTTTATGATAGTTTTCAGTTTTTCAATGAGTTGGATATTTTGCTTCTCCGGATGCATATTTTGGATGATGTGGTGGACCGGTTTGTCATCAGCGAGTCCACGGTGACGTTTTCCGGGGACCGGAAGCCGTTGTTTTACCAGGAAAATAAGGAGATGTTCCGGGAATTTGAGCATAAGATTATCCATAATGTGGTGGAGGATACGCCCATGGATTGTGATGCCTTTACGCGGGACCACCATCAAAAATGCGCGGTGGCGAGGGGGCTTGCGGGATGCCGGCCGGAGGATGTGGTGATTTTCAGCGATGTGGATGAGATTCCGAACCCGGAGACGTTAAAGAAGCTGCTGCCGACGGTGGAGGACGGGAAGATTTATATGCTGGCACAGCGGTTGTTTTATTGTTATTTGAATATGGAGGAGGTTTCGGGAAAACTGCTTTCCATGACGGGTGAATTCGAAGGGGTGGAAAAACCCATGTGGCTGGGGACGAAGATTTGCCGTTACCGTATGCTTAGTCAGTATACCACGGAGGAGCTGCGCAATAAGGAGCAGAAGGCGGTGGGTGTCCGGGTGCCGGACGGCGGCTGGCATTTCAGTTATATGGGCGGCGGCAGGAACCAGTCGGTGGAGGACCGGGTGAAGTATAAGATTAAGAGTGCGGCGCACCAGGAGTATAATAACCGTTCCACGTTGTCCAGGGTGCGGCGCAATATCCGGACGCATCAGGATATTTTCGGCAGGGATGCGCAGATGGTGCAGGTGGAGATTGACGAATCGTTTCCGGCTTACCTGCGGGATAATATCGAGCGGTACCGGTATCTGATGTACCGGAAACCGAAGTGGTATGAATTTTGGAAGTGACGGCGGTACGGATACGGAAGCGCCGGAAGGCCGGATGCGGACGGCGCGGGTTTTGGAAAAGAGAATTGGCTGGATAGGACGGTAACGGGGTATGGTGGGAACGGAATTTCTGCAGGGGCAGGGGTTGGGAAACCAGTTGTTCTGTTATGTATCGGCAAGGTGTATTGCGGAGGATTTGGGGTATGCATTCGGCACTGCCGGACAGGAACAGCTTGCGGTGAATGTGCACAGCAAAAAGGGAATGTATTTCATGGATATGGATTTGGGGATTCCCGTTTCCGGGGAAGACCGGGAAAACGGTATGTTCCGCATTTACCGGGAGAAGGAAGAACGGTTATACTTAAAAACCTGCGTGCACGATATGACCCATGGGTGTTATGTGGCGGGGGCGGATGAAGGAATTTACAAAATCGGGGATGATACCTTATTATATGGGAATCTGCAGGCGGGGCGTTATTTTGCCCATCACAGGGAGGAAATTAAGGAGTGGCTTAAGGTGAAGCCGGAATATGATTCCCATTCGTACACGAAAGACAATTTGTGCGTGATAAATGTGCGGGGCGGGGAATATGCGGATATGCGCCCGTTGTTCCTGCGCAGGAAGTACTGGCTGGATGCCATGGAAAATATGCGCAGGGTGAGACCGGACATGGAGTTCATGGTGGTGACGGATGACGTGGCGGCGGCGAAGCGGGTGCTGCCGGAGGTGGAGGCTTTCCACTTTGATTTGGCGGGGGATTATGTGACGTTGAAAAATGCAAGGTATTTGATTCTGTCCAATTCCACGTTTGCTTTTTTTCCCGCGTTTACCAGCGGGACGGTGAGGAAAATCATTGCGCCGAAATATTGGGCGCGGCATAACGTATCCGACGGTTATTGGGCTTCGGAGCAGAATATTTATGACAGTTTTTGGTATCAGGACAGGGAAGGGCGGCTGTTTGATGCGGGGGAATGCAGGAGGGAACTGGAAGAATATATGCGGGGACGAAAGCCCGCAGGAACGGCGGACACCGGAGACGGGGAACAAACCGGATACGGGAAGGCGCAAATTTGGTTCCAGGGAAAAAAGGAGCGGGCGCTTTACTGGTCGGATAAAATAAGGGACAGGCTTTTGCGGGAAACCGTGAAGTAGCGGAAAACCGGGAAGACAGGAAGAAAAGGAGAAGGAGATGCGGCAGAAAGGGATGGGAAATGTTTGGAAGAAAACCGTGGATTTCATAAGCGATAAAAAGATAGCGGCGGTAATGGCAGGGATGCTGGTGCTCAGTCTGGTACCCATTTTGTATTTGGCAGGCTATGCAAGGCCCAGCGGGGACGATTACGGGTACAGCGTCTTTACCCATGCGGCATGGCTGGATACCCATTCTTTGGTGGAGGTGTTTAAGGCGGCGGCCGATACAGTGAAGGGAATGTACCAGGCATGGAACGGGGACTGGTTCACCGTATTCCTGTTTTCCCTGATGCCGGAGGTATTTGCGCCTTATACGTTTTGGATTGTGCCGTATTTCATGGTGGGCGTGACCGTGCTGGGGACAACGGTATTCCTGCATGACGTGCTGGTGGAAACGGCGGGAATTGGCAGGGAGTATGCGGTGATTTTGGATGCGTTGGTGCTGATTGCCTCTTTCCAGTTTATTCCCAGTACGGCAATCGGGATGTATTGGTACGTGGGGGCGATGCATTACATGGTTCCCCATGCGGTGGCGCTGTTTGCGCTGGTGTCCGGGTTCCGGTATTACCGGACGGGGAAAATAAGGTATATCGTGTATGCCTCCCTTTGCATGTTTATGGTAGGGGGGAGCAGTTATTTTTCCTCTCTTTTGGTGTTCATGGTTTACGGAATGATGATGGTGCTCTTTTTCCGGAAAAGAAAGGACATTCTTTTTCTTTTGATTCCGTTCTTCATAGGGGCTGCCGGTTTCGTGGTGCAGTGTGTGTCGCCGGGCAATAAGGCACGGGGCGGTGAATCCTTCGGGTTCAGCATAGGAGGCGCTTTCCTCACGGTGGCGCAGTCGTTGTGGCAGGGGTTGGTAACGCCGGTGGATTATTTACGGGAAAAGACGTTTATTTACGTGATTTTGCTGTTATGCGCCATATTCGGCTGGACGGCATTGTTAAAGAGGAAAGGGAAAATGCCGTTCCGTTTCCGGTATCCGTTGCTGTTTGTCCTGTTTATGTACGGGATATACAGTGCGATGTACGCTCCCGCCATCTATGCGGCGGTGGACGTTTCGTTGGGACCGGCTACCATGGTGTACCTGACATTCCTTTTGACGGCGCTGCTTTCCATTTTGTATGTGGAAGGCTGGATCATACGGAATATGCAGGAAGGCGGGAACGGGCGGCTTGGAAGGCTGCGGTTTAGGAAGGTTTTGCTGGATGCCGGGAGCTACCGGGCCGGGGTGGGAGCGCCGCTCTTACTTTTGGCGGCGGTTCTGACCCTTTTTTGCGGGGGCTCTTTAAGGAACTGTGTGGATAAACAGGTGTATGATTATGTCAGCAGCGGGCAGGCGGAGGACTTCCGTAAGCAGATCGCGTCCCAAATGGAAATCCTGCTGGACGATTCCGTTAAGGAAGCCTATTTGGTACCCATTAACAACGATCAGGGACCGTTGATGCATATGCCGGTTACGGAGGACGAGGAAGCGTTTACCAACCGGGTGGTGCGGGATTTCTACCGGAAGGACCGGGTGGTCATGATTACGGAACCATAGGGACGGATGTACGTTTCAAGGACAAATTGGCAATCCGTTCGGAAATGAGGGTGAAATATGGCGAAAGTTTCCATCGGCATCCCCGCCTATTACGGGGAGGAAGGCGTGGCAAGGCTGCTTAGGAGCATAGGGCAGCAGGAATATGAAGATTACGAAGTGGTGATTACGGACGATTCGGGCGACGACCGGATTGGCAGGCTGGCGGAGGGGAAGAAGAATGTCCGGTATTATAAGAATGAGGTGCGGCTTGGCGCCGCTGCCAACTGGAACCGCGCCATGCGCCTGTGTACCGGGGAATACATGAAAATCATGCACCACGACGATTGGTTTACCGCGCCGGACAGTTTGGGGGAATTTGTCCGCATGATGGAGGAACACCCGGAAGCGGATTTGGTTTTTTGCGGAACCCGCCAGGTGGGAAGCGACGGGGCGTATGAGCGTTTTATTTCACCGGAGGATGCGGAACTCTTACGGCAGGATTACCGGAACCTGTTTTTGGGCAATACCATCGGGGCGCCGAGCGCGGTGATGCACCGCAGGGGAGTGGGGGAATATGACGCGGCGCTGACGTGGCTGGTGGATATGGAATTTTACATGCAGATTCTAAAGGGCAATCCGCATTTCGCCTATACGGAGAAACCTTTGGTTTCCATAGGGGTCAGCGCCGGGCAGCTTACGGAAAGCTGTATCGGCAACAGGGAAATCAATCTTACGGAATACGGTTATGTTTACCGGAAATATGATTTGGGAGGGGAAAAGGCATATAAGCGCAAGCTGATGCGGATTTTGATGGAATATGGCGCAAGTTGCGGGGAAGCAGAGGAACTTGGCATAACAAAAGCGGAATATCTTGCCGGAAGGGCAGGGAAACTGGCGGGAAAGGTGAAATGGAAGCTGGGATTCCGCGGCTGACATGCGGTAAGGGACGGGGTATGGTTATGGGCAGACGGAAAACGGAAATCGGGTTTGGAACCGGTAAACAGGGGAACAGAACGGAAAAAGCGGCAGAGTTCTTTTTCTTCGCCTCCCTGCTGCTGGAACTGGTCATTGTCATTATCGATAAAAGCGACTATATTAATCCGCTGGAGGGGCAGTTGTTCCGCATAACGTTCCTGCTGGCGGCGGTAAAAGTGCTGCTTACCAAATATTCCAAAAGGGAATGGCTGTGGATGTGCGCTTTCGGTATTTTGGGGCTGGTTTCCTACAAAGCGACGGGGCGGAATGAAATCCTGCGTATTGTGGCGTTTGTGGCGGCGTGCAAAAACGTGGATTTGCGCAAAATGATGTCTTTTGTGTTTTATGTGACGGCGGGTGGCTGTGTGCTGCTGATGGTTCTCTCCCTGACGGGGATTTACGGCAATCCCGGCATTGTCACCGATTTCGGCAGGGGTGTGGTGGAAACAAGATACTGCCTGGGGCTTGGGCACCCCAATGCGCTCCACTGCATGTTCTTTATGCTGGTGCTGCTGGGATTGTACCTGTATGGAAAGAAGATGAAGGTCTATCAATATCTTTGCGTGTTCCTGCTAAATGTGGCGATGTATCTTCTGACGGATTCCCGTACCGGAATGGCGATTACCGCCGCCGCCATTCTGTTGACTGCCCTGTTCCGTTTTTTCCCCAAGTGGGGGGAATACCGGTGGGTGTACCTGTGCGGGATTCTGTTGTTTCTTGCCTGTCTGCTGCTTTCCGTGGCGGCATCCAAGTACGGATTGACGAAACCGCTTTTAAAGCGGCTGGATGATTTCCTAAACGGCAGGATTTTGGATTTGTACTGGGGGTCCGTGAACCATGAGGGAACCGTGGAGCGGTGGAGCCTTTTTTCGGAGGCGCGCAACAACTATTATTTCGATATGGGGTTTGTCCGTGTGTTTTACTGGTACGGCATCCTGCCGGCCATTGTTTATTTCGCGATGAATCTCCTGTTAATTTGGGAATGTTATAAAAAGAGGGATACGTCAGGCTTTGTGATGATGGTGGTACTGGCGGTTTATACGGTGGTGGAAGCGCATATCATATCGGTGTACATTGGAAGAAATTATCTGCTTCTTCTGTTTGGGGCTTACTGGAGCGATATGCTCCATGCGGGCAATGCGGAGAATGAGGAGTACGCATGGGGGGCGTACCGTCTGCTCAAACACGGATAAGGCATGGAATCCGGAAAATATGGATAAATACGGAACATAGAATATGTAAGAATACGGAAACCATGGAAAATATGGAAAATGTGGAAAAAATGGAATCGGGAAGGAACGGCAATGGGAGAAGGCACAGCCTCAACGGGCGTAAGCGGAAAAATAGTGCATTTGGAGGCCATAAGGATTTTAGCGGTATGTTTGGTGGTGTTAAACCATACGGACGTTTATTTCCTGTATTTTTCCGAGACCTCCAATCCCCTGACTTATGTGGTTTCGCTGTTCTGCTCCGTGTTATGCCGTATCAATGTGCCGCTGTTTTTTATGGTAAGCGGGGCGCTTTTGCTGAAAAAAAGGGAAAGCATCCGGGAACTGTACCGGAAGCGGGTTGTACGTATGCTGGCCGTCCTTGTGCTGTTTTCCGCCGTGCAGTATCTTGCGGCGGGGTTTTCGGGAGAATTGGACAGCGGTATGGGGGCGGCGGATTTCTTTTCCCGCCTGTATACGGGACGGGTGCTGGACTCTTACTGGTTTTTGTATGCTTATTTGGGGGTATTGGCTGCCCTGCCGTTTCTGCGGAAACTGGCATGGGGGATGGAAGAAGCGGATTTCCGCTATCTTTTTGTGCTGAAGGTGCTGTTTGATGTGGTGTTCCGGCTGGCTGCCGTTTATACGGGGAATGCGGTGCGGGTGGAGGTACTGTTTGTCTCGGATTCCGTTTTTTACCTGCTTGCCGGTTATGGCGTGGAATGGGTGGCGGACGGGAAACCGTTTGGACGGGAAAGCAGGCGGAGAGGAGCGGCGGCGCTCGGTATGCTGCTTACGCTTGTTTCCATGGGGCTGGTATATTTGGAATACCGGGTAAAAGGCGCGTATTCACAGGATTGTCTTGGAATTTTTGCACCATTTTTAACCATAATAGTTTATGATATGGTAAAATCATTTTGTGGCAGGCATGTGCTGCCGGAACGGGTGCGGCGTGCGGTCCTGTATTTGGGGAGCACCGTGTTCGGCGTATATCTCGTGGAAAAACTGGTCAGGAAGCAGCTTTTGCCGCTGTACCTGTACCTGTGCGGACGGACGGTGGGGCTTGCGGCGTGTTTGGTTTATGTGGCGGGTACGCTAGGATTATCCGTGGTTTACGTGAGTATCGGGAAGAAAATACCGCTTTTGAAAAAGCTGCTTTAGAGGTATGGCGGGAAGCAGTACGGAAATGAGGATGGTTTATGAAGCAGAAAAATAAAATCATAGAAGTATACGGATTATGGTTTGCCGATTTGGTGGTAATACTGGCAGCATTTGTGATTGCCACCTATATCCGTTTCGGCAATTTTAAGGATATGGGGGATCGGAGTATCCATTTTTTGGTCTGTCTGTGCCTGATGCTTTTCTGTACCGTTTACAGTTTCTTTTTCGACTGGAACCGGAACTTCTTAAAGCGGAGTATTTACAAGGAAGCGGCGGCGGTATTGCAGTACAATGCCATTATGATATTAATCGTAAATTTCCTGATGACGATGATGAAATGGGCGGATGTGTTTTCCCGTTTGGTGCTGTTTTATTTTGCGGTGCTGAATGTCGTACTGTCGTTTTTTGTACACATGGCGGTTAAGAAAGTGATGCAGACCTATTATTCCTCGGAGCAGAATTCCGTGAAAGTGATGGTAGTGACGCAGAGCAACCTGATTGACGGGACGTTGGACCGGCTGGAAAGGGATTTGGATATTTTTTACCAAGTGGTGGCGCTTGTCTGCCTGGATTATAATATGGAGGGGAAAGTAATCCGTGACATTCCCGTGGTGGCGGGGAAGGAAGATCTTTTGGAAGTGGCGACCCAGATGGCGTTGGACGAGGTATTCCTGAATTTGCCGGGGATTTCCCAAAGCAATATGGAGCATATCATCCACGGTTTTGGGGAAATGGGTGTGGACTGCCATTATAATTTGGAACTGCCGGGTGTGGATGCCAACAGCAGTAAGGTGGAAACCTTCGGTAATTATACGGTAATTACGTATACCCGTTTCCAAAGCAGTTATAAGCGGATGATGGTGAAACGGGTGATGGATATCCTCGGTGGACTGGTGGGGATGCTGATTACGCTGGTATTCCTGCCTTTTGTGGCAGCGGCGATTAAGCTGGATTCCAAGGGACCGGTGCTGTTTTCCCAAATCCGTATCGGACGCAACGGCAGGCGGTTTAAAATTTACAAATTCCGTTCCATGTATACGGATGCGGAGGAGCGGAAGAAGGAGCTGGAGAAGCACAATGAGATGCAGGGGTTGATGTTTAAAATGGAGAACGACCCCCGTATCACGAAAGTGGGGGCGTTTCTGCGCAAGACGAGCATCGACGAGCTTCCGCAGTTCTACAATGTGTTTAAGGGGGATATGAGCCTTGTGGGGACGAGACCGCCCACGGCGGATGAATTTGAAAAGTATAACCAGTATTACCGCCGCCGTATCAGCATGACGCCGGGACTGACCGGCATGTGGCAGGTGAGCGGAAGGAGTGACATCGAGGATTTTGACGATGTGGTAAAGTATGACTTGATGTATATCGATAACTGGTCTCTGCGTTTGGATATTAAGATTCTAATCCAGACCGTGGGGGTCGTCCTGTTTGGAAAAGGAGCCAAATAATGAATCTTGTGATTGATTGTTTTAAGCTGGTGAAAGGCGCCGGAAAAAGCATCGGTATTTATAACCTGGCGAAAAGTATCGTCTGCCATTTGGGGGAACGGATGGAAAAAGGGGAAGGCGGTGCGGATGCGGACAGCGCCGGATTGGGAAACGGAAATAGGGACCGGGACGTGCATTCCATAATCGTACTGGGAAATTCCCAAAACCGCAGTGAGTTCGAGGTCCCCGGTGTGACGTTCGTGGAGGTCCCCGGAAATCCCCGGAATAAACTGTATTGTATTTTGTGGGAGCTGGTATTGGTCAGGAAGTATGCCCGCCGTTACCAGGCGGACCGGGTGCTGTTTCCGAGGGGATACCGCCCGTTTGGCGTGAAAGGAAGTATCGGCAGGCGCGGGGACGGCAGGAAAATAAAGGATACCATATTAATCCACGATTTGATTCCTTTTTATTATGACGAACATTATCCGGGGGTGTTCCATAAGGCGGAAAATGCCTATATCATGAAACGTCTGAAGACATCCATGGAAAAGGCGGACCGGATTATTACCATATCGGAATATTCCAAAGCGGATATCCTGGATAAAGTGCCGGGCTGCGGGGACAGGATTACGGTAATTAATAACGGATTAAACGATGTGGCGTATGCGGACGC
>CANTGP010000088.1 GCA_947653315.1 uncultured Lachnospiraceae bacterium | reverse complement strand
CCGCCGTTTTACTTTTCGTATGACACCAATGTCAGTCTTTCATTCACTGCCTCTGTCTTCCCCGTCCTGGCATAACCCATTTTTTCATATAAACGGCAGTTCCCCTCCTCCTGCAAAATGGTTTCCAGTTCCCAATCTTCCCCGCCGTGGATTTCTTCACACAGTGCGATTGCCTTTTGGGCGATTCCCCTGCCACGGAAGGCGGGAAGGACAAAGAGCGGGGAAATCCGTTTCTTTTTCCCCTCCCCCTTTTTATCCACCACACGGATTGCGCCGACTTCCCGGTCTCCAAGGCAGATTACGTAAAAAAACGTAAATGTCTGCGCCAGGCGCATTTTTATTTTTTCCAAATCCTCGTTTCCCGGATTGATGTCAAAATCCTGGTATTTATCCAGCAGTTGCGCAAACGCCTCTATCTGCATTCCATGAATCCGCTCCGCGTCCTCCATGCCTGCCCGGACCAGTTTTACGGGATTCCGGAATTTCTCCATCCGGTATAGGTTCTCCTCATCCGGCTCTTTTCTCCCGTGTTTATACTCATACCCCTTTTTCCGGTAAAATTCCGCCGCCGTAATGGAGGCCGGAATCTCTATCCTATCCGCCCGCAGGAACAGTTCATCCGTCTCCAGCGTATCCATAATGAAGCTGCCGATTCCCTGTCCGTGCAATTCCGGCAGCACAAAAATGGTCAGCAATATGCTTTCCGTCAGGCTTCCCCAAAAACTGGAAATGGAACCGACTCCCACAATCCGGCCTTCCTGCCAAAACACATAAACATTGGCATAACCCGCCACTCCCCGGAACCATTCCACGTTATGGCTGGCAACCAATTCTTCCACGGCTTCCACTCCATAATCCCTGACATTTACTTCCCTAAAATTCCTCACAATCAACCCGACAATTTCCTCCGCATCCTTTTCCTGATACGGCCTTACCGTAACTTCCGTTCCGTCTGACAATCTCATAAAACATCCCTTCCTTTCCGAACATGTCCCGAACCACCGTGCCAATGGGCGCCCCGTGCGCCGCTTTAGCGGCATCTTCCTCTGCACGGGGCTGTGCATAAAAAAACACCGAACATGCAATATGTCCAGTGCCTATCATCAGAGTGCCGGTTTTTCTCTTTCTACTGATCTATTTATAGTATGGGAAAACCCAAAACCTACATCACCGACTGACATGCACGGACAATACAGACCTATGTTCCGTAACCGTGCACCCAACCGGGTCGCCGTTACCGAACGATACGTCTGTAATACATGTACATGTCATTCATGCTGTGCCGTAAGTTCTGCATTTCCATGTTCTCCTTCATTTTTTTCTTAATCTATCACACTGTTACGGATATGTCAAGAAAAACTATTGATTTGAATTTCCCCATTTTTATTTCCTTCCGCATATGATATAATATCTATCGTTCAGACAGCACCGCCCTGACGGGCTGTTTGAAGTGTATTTGGAACACGCTCCGGCGAATGCATGTGACAAACCAATGAAACTTTTAAAATGAATCTTTAAAAAAAGAAGGGATGATTCCAATGTTTGAATTTACCGACGACTGTAAGATAGGCATTGAGCAGGTGGACGAGGAACACCGGTATTTGTTCGATATCCTAAACAGGGCCTATATCCTCGTCACCACGGATTACCACAGCGATTATTACCAGCGCTTAAAGGATATCCTCGCGGAACTTGACCATTATGCGGAGCAGCATTTTGCCCATGAAGAAGAATACATGGCAAAAATATGCGACCCGGAACTGATTCTCCAGCGTCCGCAGCATGCCTTTTTCCGGGAGAAAATCCTTGAATTTGACCTCATCAACATCGACGGGCTGGAGGAACAGCAGCAGGTACTCACCGACCTTGTCAGTTTCCTCGCCAAATGGCTTTACCGCCATATCCTGAGCAGTGATATCCTGATCGGGAAACTCCCGCCCCTGGAAGAATGGATGGTAAAGGAGAATCCCTGCGAATTTACGGACGATTATCTCGTGGGCATCGAACTGGTTGACCGTGAACACAAAGAACTGTTCCGCATCGTTGACCGGGCAAACCGGCTGGTGAAATCCTATGATGCGTCCTCCGGCTACGACAAAATCATGGATATCTTAAATGAGCTGAAAGCATACACCATCGAACATTTCGGCGATGAGGAAGAATACATGGAAAGCATCCGCTATGAAGGACTTGCCGCGCAGAAACGCGCCCACGAGGCTTTCGTTGACAAGCTGGAAAACATAAGCCTGGAGGAAATCGACAACAACCCCCAGGAATACCTGCAGGAACTTTTGGAATTTCTTCTCGGCTGGCTCATCAACCATATCCTGCACACCGACAAAAAAATACCGCACAATTAACGGACCGTCCGGCCTGCACAGCTCCCGGCGGCATTTTCCAAAAACAGGCAGACGAACAGGCAGGGAAAATATTCCCTGCCTGTTTTTGTCTGCCGCTTATTTCAGGTAATGCCCAAGTACCTGTATAAAGACATCCACGTCCAGCGGTTTTGCGATGTGGGCATTCATTCCGTTCTTCAATGCCGCCTCTTTATCTTCCTCCAGCGCGTTCGCCGTCATGGCGATAATCGGCAAATCCTTTACATCCTTCCTCGGCAGGTTCCGTATGGTCCTTGTAGCCTCGTAACCGTTCATAATCGGCATCTGCACATCCATCAGCACTGCATCGTAATAATTCTCCTCCGACTTCCTCACCATGTCCACCGCATCCGTCCCGTCGGGAGCCGTCTCCACGAGGAATCCGGTTTCCGTCAGGATGACTTCCGCGATTTCCCGGTTCAGTTCGATATCCTCCACCAGTAAAATGCGTTTGCCGCCGAAATCGGCCAAGGTCCATGCGGGCGCCTTCTCCTCCTTATCCAGCAGGTTATTGGCGGCTAACAGCGCGGATTTCAAATCCGACATAAACAACGGTTTCGCACAGAATGCGGTTACCCCCGCCTCCCTTGCTTCCGTCTCGATGTCCGTCCAGTCATAGGCCGTCAGGATAATGATGGGCGCTTCGTCCCCTACCGCCTTGCGGATTCTCCGCGCCGTTTCCACACCGCTCGTTTCCGGCATCTGCCAGTCGATGATAAAGGTATGGTAAGAATCCCCTTCCTCATGGGCTATCTGTGCACGGTATGCGGCCTCCCTGCCGGACGTGGTCCATTCGGCCCGCATCCCGATCTGCTTTAACATCTTGCTCACGCTGTCACAGACATGGAAATCATCATCCACCACCAGTGCACGCAGCCCTTCCAATTCCTGAATCTGTGCCGCATTCTTTTCCACATCCTGAAGTTTCAGCGTAAGGTCCACCGTAAAAGTACTTCCCTTTCCGAGTCCGCTCTCCACGGAAATCGTCCCGTTCATCATTTCCACAATATTTTTCGTAATCGCCATACCGAGTCCTGTCCCCTGGATACCGCTTTGGGTTGTGGTCACTTCCCGCTCAAACGGCTCGAAAATATGCTCCACAAATTCTTTGGACATACCGATACCGTTATCCTTTACGATAAACGTGTAATCCCCGTATCCGTGACGGAACGTCGTCTTCTGCATAATGCGGAACGTAATGGTTCCTCCCGCCGGCGTATATTTTACCGCATTGCTCAGCAGGTTGATAAATACCTGGTTTAACTTCAGTGCATCCGCAATCACGTCTTCGTTGGCGACTTCAAAAGTATCAATGAAAAGCTCCAACTGCTTCGCCTTCACCTGGGGCTGGATGATGCTCACCAAATTATGCATCAGCTCGGAAATATTGCACTCCTGCTCCTTAATCTGTACCTTCCCGCTTTCAATCCTGCTCATGTCCAAAATATCGTTAATCAGGCTGAGCAGATGGTTGCTGGACGAAAGCACTTTCTGCAGGCAATCCCTGACCTGGTCCTTATTGTCAATATGGCTGACCGCAATGGTGGCAAAGCCGATAATCGCATTCATGGGCGTGCGGATATCGTGGGACATATTGGAAAGGAACGTGGTCTTCGCGCGGTTCGCATGCTGCGCCTGCATCAGCGCATCCTGCAAAGCCTGTGTCTGTTCCCTCTGCTTCTTCACCTGCTCGGTAATCTCTTTTGACACGACCATGACCATAATATCGCCCGTTTCGTCGTCACGCGTCATCAGGAAGGACTGGCGGACGCACATCGGTTCTTCATCGGAAGCCTTTCCCCAGTATTCCGCAATGACTTCCATGTCGCCCTGTTCAAAACGCTCTTTCAAATACCTGACGTCCACAATGGTAGTATACGTTTCCATGGATTCCGGCAGTACGAACTGCCTCCATTTTCCGAAACACTCGGAAGCCCTGCACGGAGCCTCCAGTCCCGACCTCTGCAGCAGGGATATCTGCCGTCCGTTTACGGTACGCACCACATCCTGCTCAATCCGGTCTTCGGTCAGGTTAAATTCAAAAGTGCAGAAAGCATTGGACGTAACCGCAACCCGGTACTGTCTTTCCTTCCGGCTTGCCAAAGCCATTTTGGCCTGGATACGGAGTTCCTTTTCCTTCACGTCCGTAATATTCTGACGGATAAACAGGACTTTACATGCCCTTCCCTCTTTCCGCTCCAAACAGATAATGTTCAAATGCTCCCAGTCTTCTTTCGCCCCGCGCAGCACATGGCACTCCAAACGTATATCTTCCTGATCCTCCAATGCCGCCATGACCGCTTCCCGGCGGACCTCTTTTTCAAATTCCAGCCGTTCCTCCCCTTCCATAACCAATGCGCACAAATGTCTTGCAAAGTCCCCGTACTTTCCGCTTGCGGCAAGGCTTTTGTTTTCCGGCGCCGTACCTGCCAAATACTGGTAAGTATCGGCTTCAAAATCCACCATGGTAAAACGGGTAAACAGCGTATTGACCCCGTTAATTATGTAACCCATTTCCCTGTTTTCCTGCTGCAGCAGCTTCTTTTCCCTTCCGGCGCGTACAATCAGAATCAGCACATATACGGCAAACAGGGCAAACAACATGATTTCCAGACGGATACCCACCAAATTCTCCGCCCGGATCATCCTTTGCGTCACCGTTTTCGGGAAAATCTGCACAAGGACATACTTATGGTCCGGAAGATACATCACACAGATATTGTCGGTTTTGCATTCGGGGCTGCACAGAAAAGCGCCTTCCCCTCCGTTTAAAAACACATCCTCCGCCTGTTTTGCCGTACCGGCATCGATAACCCCGTCCGCCAGCAGCGTTTCCAGCAGGTTTTCCTTATCCGTTCCTTCCACGGAACCCGCAATCACCGTTCCGTCCGGCATACACAAATACACTTCCGCTTCCTCACCGAAATAAGTGGTGGCAAGCATATCCTTCAAATATTCTTCCGCCAGGTATGCCCCCCTGAGCACGCCGACGGTTTCCCCGTCCATGCGGAGGGGCGTATAAAAACATACCATGGTTTCGTTATAAAAATGGGGATCGGAAACGACGGATATCCCGCTTTCCCCACGCATCCCGTCCATATAGAAGCTGCGGTCCGTCACATCGGAGGTCCGTCCGTCGGCGGCATAATCCGTACCGTCGGCATCCGTAAACAGCAGGGTATCAAACATCGAATTATCCGCCAGCTCTTTCAATGTCTGCGGCTTAATCAACGGTCCCGTCATGCCTTTTTCCATGAAATACGCATAGGTGTTGATTAAATCCATGGCATCGTTTAAATCCTCGTTTATTTTGGCAGCCGCCAGCGTTGCCGAATCCGCCGCATAATTCTTATTCCGTTCCTCCATACGCTTTCTGTTCTGTACCGCATACCACTGGAATACCACCAAAACCGCCAACAGTAAAACCAAACCGTAAACCGCCTGCTGTATGACTTTCTTCTTTCCTCTCATCAAAAGTTTCCTCCCTGCAACCGGACCTGTTCCCAAAACAATCCTTTCATTGGTCAAATCATTGGTTAAATCACTGGTTAAACGCCACAATGTTTTCCGTATTCAGTACAAAATCATAATAATTCAAATCTTCCCGTTTCGTCCACCCAATCCGGTTCCAAAACGCGTTCCCAATATCATTTGCCGTAAAGGCAATCAGCGATATTTTACTGATCTGTTCCTTTTTCAAGGCTTCCATGGCATGTACCACCATCGCCCTGCCGATTCCTTTCATCCGGTAATCCGCATGAACACATACATGGTACATACATCCCCTCCTGCCGTCATGCCCGCAGAGAATCGCCCCCACGATTTTCCCGTCCTCCACCGCTACCACGCTGGTATCCGGATTACGCCTTAAAAAGCGCTCCACGCCCGTCCGGGAATCGTCAATGCTGCGCATGGCAAAACCTTTAATCCCCATCCACAGCGCATATACCCCTTCATAATCCTCGATTGTCATCGTCCGTACCATATATTTTTTCTCCATTCCTTTTCATTACATCCGTCACACATGCAATCCCTTCCACTCGTCACAGCCCAATACCAGGTTCAGGCATTGGACCGCCGCCCCGGAAGCGCCTTTTCCCAAATTATCAAAACGCGTACTCACCAGCACCCGTTCCTCATTTCCCGTCACATAGATTTCCATACCGTCCCAGCCCGCACAGGAATTTCCGGCAAGGAAGCCGTTATACTCCTCCTCTTTTCCGAAAGGCATGACACGGATAAACCTCTCTCCCGCGTAATAATTTTCCAAAAAGGCATGGACTCCTTCCGGCGTGGGACTTCCCGCCAGCAAATCGGTATAAAGCGGAACCGTTAAAAGCATACCGTTGTAATAATCGCAAATCACCGGGGAAAATAACGGCGTCCTCGTAAGCCCGGTAATCTTCTTCATTTCCTTTAAATGTTTATGGTTCTGCGAAAGGGCATATTCCCTCGGCGCATCCAAATCCTTAGCCCGTTCCCCGGATTCATACACCGCTATGGTCTTCTTCCCTGCCCCGCTGTACCCCGACATGGCGAATGCCGACACCGGATAATCCTTTGGCAGAATCCCCCCCGCAACCAAGGGATACACCGCAGCAATAAAACCGGAAGCGTAACAGCCGGGAACCGCAATCCGCTTGGAATTCCTCACCGCCTCCCGGTGCGCCGCCGACAGTTCCGGGAAGCCGTAAGCCCATCCGTCCTCCGTCCGGTGCGCCGTGGAAGCGTCAATCACCGTCACGTCCCCGTTTTCCACCAGTCCCACGGACTCCCTCGCCGCCGCATCGGGCAGGCAGAGAAATACGACGTCCGCCTCATTAATCAGTCTTTTCCTTTCCGCCGCGTCTTTCCTTAACTCCGCACGGATGGGAAGGATTTCGATATCGTCCCTCCCCCCGAACCGTTCAAAAATCCGCAGTCCCGTCGTTCCCTCGCTTCCGTCAATAAAAATCCTTGTTTTCATCCTTTTTCCGTATCCTTCCTTCCAAATATTTCCACACGGCATTCCCTTTGGCATCCCCCGCCGCACCCCGTTTTTTCTTTCCGTACCGCACCTTTCATATGTATCTTTCATATGTAGTTATGTGTACTAAATCATACTACGCCGGACGGAAAATCTCAACCTTTTTCTGCGGTTTTTGACAGGACGGCGTTGGACGCCGACGCACGGACGAGAGTTTTTTTTCGGGACAGGCAATCCTGCTGCCGCCGTCCCGCAAAAAAATTCCTTCCGTGCGTCCGCTTTCGAATCCCATGTTTGTATAACTATACACCAATAATGAATAATATTCAATATTTATTTTGTTTTATGCAAAACTCTGTTCATACATCCATTTTTTATGCATAAATTTCCCCTTGCAATCAACGTCCAAATGATGTATATTGTTTGGAGAAGTAAAGCAACCCAAATTTTACTAAATTGGAAATCTAAGAAAAACTGGAGGCATTCAACCATGAAGGAAAAAGTAATCCTTGCCTACTCCGGTGGGCTTGATACCACGGCAATCATTCCGTGGCTGAAAGAAAATTTCGATTATGAAGTCATCTGCGTCTGCGTGGACTGCGGACAGGGGGAAGAACTGGACGGTCTTGAGGAAAGGGCAAAATTCTGCGGCGCGGAAAAGCTCTATATCGAAGACGTCACTGATGAATTCTGTGACGAATACATCGTTCCCTGCGTACAGGCACATGCCGTATACGAAAATAAGTACCTGCTTGGCACTTCCATGGCAAGGCCCGTCATCGCCAAAAGGCTGGTGGAAATTGCCCGTAAGGAAGGGGCATCCGCCATCTGCCACGGCGCTACCGGCAAAGGCAACGACCAAATCCGTTTCGAACTGGGTATCAAGGCGCTTGCCCCCGACTTAAAAATCATTGCCGCCTGGAGAAACGACAAATGGACGCTGGATTCCCGTGAATCCGAAATCGAATACTGCAAAGCGCACGGCATCGACCTTCCGTTCTCCGCGGATTCCTCGTACAGCCGTGACAGGAACCTGTGGCACATCAGCCATGAAGGACTGGAACTGGAGGATCCCGCAAGCGAACCGAATTTTGAACACCTCCTGGTGCTTGGGACCACTCCCGAAAAAGCTCCCGATGAGGGCGAATACGTAACGATGACCTTTGAAAAAGGCGTTCCCACTTCGGTAAACGGCAAAAAGATGAAAGTGTCCGACATCATCCGCGAACTCAATGCCCTCGGCGGCAAACACGGCATCGGCATCGTGGACATCGTGGAAAACCGCGTGGTAGGCATGAAATCCCGCGGCGTATACGAAACCCCGGGCGGTACCATTCTTTACGAAGCGCACCAGCAGTTGGAGGAGCTGATCCTCGACCGCGATACTTACGCATTAAAAGCCGACATGGGTAATAAACTGGCGCAAATCGTTTACGAAGGGAAATGGTTTACTCCCCTCCGGGAAGCGGTACAGGCGTTTATCGAATCCACACAAAAATATGTAACGGGCGAAGTGAAATTCAAGCTCTATAAAGGCAACATCATCAAAGCCGGAACCACTTCCCCTTACTCCCTTTACAACGAAAGCATCGCATCCTTCACCACCGGCGATTTGTACGACCACCACGATGCGGAAGGCTTCATTAACCTGTTCGGCCTTTCCTGCAAAGTACGCGCCATGAAGATGCAGGAAGCGGAAAAATCCGGGAAATAATAACTGCAGAACAAAAAACAAGCGGACGGGGAAAGGAGCGGCACGCATGGATGTCATTACCCTGCTAATTACATATTTCGCGGCAGTAAACCTTGCAGGACTGTTCCTTATGGGACTGGATAAGCACAAGGCAAAGAAACATCTGTGGCGGATTCCGGAATCCACCCTGTTCATCACGGCAATTATCGGCGGAAGCATCGGCTGCATCATAGGCATGTATGCTTTCCGCCATAAAACAAGGCGCTGGTATTTCGTTTACGGGATGCCGGCCATCCTTCTTTTACAGATTGCCCTGTTCATCGCCCTTATGCGCGCGCCAATCCAAATCCAAATCATGTAGCTTCACGGACCGCGCGGCGCTATAAGTTCTGCGCCCGCCGCAGCATCCCTTCGTATTCTTCCGCCGATTTGCATTTCAGGAAAATTTCCCGAAACTTACTGCCGTTTATAATTTCCTTAAACCGGTCGATATGTACGGTATGGTAAATCCTGCCATACTTCGTTTTCAAAAGGTCCAGCGTCTTGCTGAACGTAATGCCCGTTGGAAAATAATTCCCGTTCGGGCTTTTCCCCTTAAAACAGGAATCATGGTCAAACAGCGGGTATAAGCCAAGCATCTTCCCGTTATATGCCAAAATCCCGAAATTATCCCTGTTCCGGTCCGTATTTAACACCACGTAATCGAGAATCTGCATCCGTATGAAGTTCAGGGGATCCACCGCCATGAAGAACGCATAATAATCCCTTTCAGCAGCGTCCACGCTCTTGTCTCACGAATCCAGAGCATAACCCT
>CANTGP010000087.1 GCA_947653315.1 uncultured Lachnospiraceae bacterium | reverse complement strand
TTTGAAGACTCCATGTCAGAACTGGAACTGGCGCTTTTGGAATCCGTAAACAGGATTCCCTGCGTTGAGAACGAAGCACAATGCCTGACCTTCCTTATCAATGCACTGAAAAACAAATACCGGGAACTGACAAGGATAAACAATAAGATTTTAAGCAGCGAGCTTCCCCTTGAGGAAGCATGTCCTGTCTGTCCCTATTGGGAAACCGAATACGGGGACTGCGAATTAAGGCTTGCCCTCGAAGACCTTTTATCAACATGCAGCGCAAAACAAAAGAAAATACTGATGGCAATTCTTTTCGAAGGCAAAAGCTGTTCACTGGTTGCCGCAGAACTCCATACCACCAGGCAATATGTCAACCGCATTAAGAATAAATGGTTGAAACAGATAAAAAACAAAATAGTTACAGAAGGAGGCGAAAGAAACAAATGAAAAACAACGTTACATTCGGCAAGGGCATTTTGACCGCCATAGCCGCATGGTTCGGCAGTACCATGGGATTGCTGCTGCCCACCCTTGTCCTGCTGTTTTTGTTAATGGCGGTGGAATCTTTTTCCGGGATACTCGTTACGGAGAAAGAAACGCTGGACCATCCCGACAGCCGCAACCCCCGCCACATCCGCAGCAAAATCCTGACTTCCCTTTACCGGAAAACAGGCTGCATCCTGACGGTCCTGGCTGCGCTCAGCATGGACTTCCTAATCCATAAATACGCGGCGGAATTAGGAATACAGGCGGACAATAAAACCCTGTTCGGCTTACTGGTTACCATATGGTTCATCTTAAACGAACTGTTGTCCATTCTTAGGAATGCAGGCTGTCTTGGCGCCAAACTGCCGAAGTTCCTGTCAAAATCCATCAAAAAAATAAAAAATGACATCAACCGCCTGGATTCCTAAAACATGGGCAGACGCAAAAAAGAAAACAAAAAAATTATAAGATAAAAAAAATCAAAAAACAAAAAAGAAGCAAAAAAACCAAAGAAGAAAACGAAAGGAGTAAAAGAAACATGGATTATACCACATCCCAAGCAGGCATAGAGCTCATCAAGTCTTTCGAAGGCTGCCGCCTTACCTCTTACCAAGACGTTGCCGGAATCTGGACCATCGGCTACGGGCATACGGGAAACGTCGTCCCCGGCATGTGCATTTCACGGGAACAGGCGGAAGCCTTCCTCAAATCCGATTTGGCGCGGTTCGAGGAATGCGTCAACCGGTACGTCACCGTACCACTGACACAGGACATGTTCGACGCGCTGGTATCCTTTACCTACAACGTGGGAACCGGAGCATTGCGGCGGAGCACGCTCCTCCGCAAACTGAACCGGGGCGATACGGAAGGCGCGGCAAAAGAATTTGACAAATGGGTCCACGCCGGCAAAAAAGTCTTTCCCGGACTGGTCCGCAGGCGCAGGGAAGAAAAAGAACTGTTTTTAAGAAATATCCCCTGACACCAAAAACGGAAGGCAGAAAGCCCTGCTCAATCACGGGCTTTCTGCCTTCCGTTTTTCAATTATGCCGCTACGCTAATTTTCCCTGTTTTCACTTGCATTGTCCAAACTGCTGGTCATTCCTTTATCAATTCTTTTTATGCCGTTTCTAATTACTTCCTTTGCTTTTTCTACATTATTGGTATCAAGTAATGCAAGTATGGAATCCAATAAAATACATAATTCCTGATTATTCATTGTATGTTCCCCCACTTTCTATCACTCCTTTTCTATATGATATCATAATTATACAAAAAAGCCAAAAGAGTGTAAAGCCTAACCCGCAGGAGTCACCAACTTCACGGCAGTCACCAAATATCCGCACAAGTGCGGCTGCTTGGCACGTTGCCCGCGGAAATAAATTAATAAGCCCGCCCCCAATAAACCATCTTCTTGGCGGGTTTACCGCAGTATACACACGTATCGGACAGGCATTCCTGTTCGTAAGGCATACACCGGCTGGTTACTGCCATGTCTTCCTTAATCTT
Organism: uncultured Lachnospiraceae bacterium; assembly: GCA_947653315.1. Classification (GTDB taxonomy): domain Bacteria; phylum Bacillota; class Clostridia; order Lachnospirales; family Lachnospiraceae; genus Kineothrix. The sequence goes on along the minus strand of CANTGP010000087.1, from coordinate 8,048 downwards.
TTCCTCACATTCCGTTTCCCCGCACCACATCGCTTTTACAAAACCCGTTTTTTCCTCAAAGGTACGCACGAATTCCTCTTTCGTCTTCGCCGTATGGATATGGGATTGCAAATGGGCTTTTGCCTTTCGGTACATGGATTCCTGGATATCTTCCAAAATCCCGGCAACCGCCTGCTCCAGCTCCCCTAAGGCAGCTTCCGTTTTCTCCCCGTTGTCGCGGCGGCAAATCACGCATTTCCCCGCTTCGATATCCTTCGGACCGATTTCCACACGGATGGGAATCCCCCGCATTTCCTGCTCCGAGAATTTCCATCCGGGACTCTTATCCGAATCATCCACTTTTACGCGGAATCCGGACGCGGCGATACGGTCCTTTAATTCATATGCCTTATCCAGCACCCCTTCCTTCTTCTGTTGGATGGGAACAATCATCACCTGCGTTGGCGCTACTTTGGGAGGCAGTACCAAGCCGGAGTTATCACCGTGAACCATGATAATGGCGCCGATGATTCTCGTGGACATCCCCCAGGAAGTCTGGTGGACATATTTTAAGGTATTATCCTTATCGGTGAACTGGATGCCGAACGCCTTCGCAAAACCGTCGCCAAAATTGTGGCTGGTACCGGACTGGAGCGCCTTGCCGTCATGCATCAGGGCCTCTATGGTATAAGTGGCCTCCGCACCGGCGAATTTCTCCTTCTCCGTTTTCCGCCCTTTTACCACGGGAATCGCCAATACTTTCTCACAGAATTCCGCATATACGTTTAACATCTGCTCGGTTCTCTCCTGTGCCTCCTCTGCCGTAGCATGCGCCGTATGCCCCTCCTGCCATAAGAATTCCCGGGAACGCAGAAAAGGTCTTGTTTCCTTTTCCCAGCGTACCACACTGCACCACTGGTTATATACTTTTGGAAGATCCCGGTAAGACTGGATATCCCCCTTATAAAAATCACAGAAAAGCGTTTCGGAAGTAGGTCTTACGCACATCCTCTCCTGCAGGGGATTCAGTCCTCCGTGCGTCACCCATGCCACCTCGGGCGCAAAACCTTCCACATGGTCTTTCTCCTTTTGCAGCAGGCTTTCGGGAATGAACATGGGCATATATACGTTTTCCACTCCCGTTTCCTTAAACATATCGTCCAACTGCCTTTGGATCAACTCCCAAATGGCATATCCCGCCGGTTTGATTACCATACAGCCCTTTACGTTGGAATAATCAATTAACTCCGCCTTTTTCACCACATCCGTATACCACTGCGCAAAATCCTCGTCCATGGACGTGATTGCTTCCACTAATTTCTTGTCAGCCATTCCATTTTCCTCCTTTTTACTTTTTTCCACTTTTTTCCTTTTTTTATATCCGTCTGTTACAAATATGCGGGATCTTCCGTCCCGCATTCCACGCATCCGTACAGCTTAAACGCCGGACTTCCAATCCCCAAAAGGGACCGGAAATCCGGCGTTACCACCCTAATTCATGCGGCACCCGGTACTTCCCTTACAGGCTTTCTCCTGCTGCCGCATCCTCTCATCCTACCGTTAACGCCGGTGCTACGCTGCATTTGTGCAAATCCAGCTTACGCCTCCTGCTGTTCATGCAAAACTCCAAGGCCGGTTCGGGATGCCATACGTAAGCGCCTCACACCAAACGGCGCCCTCTCTGTCACGCTGGATATCCGTACTATTCCTTCTCCACGCTTTTTCCTGCTATTCGGTTTTGTTCTGTCCTTCCCGCCGTTTACATGTTTACCGTTCCCCTTTACCGCGTGATTAGATTTTAGGCGAAAAATACGGATTTGTCAACTGCCTATGTGTCAAATACAGCTTCAGTCAATAAAAACTCGAAACCTGTTCCGAATTCTCCCCCCGCAGCAGACACTCCCCCATCCCCAAAACCAAAAATACAAACGGCGTGCTCAAAATCTGCTGGAAACTCACCACGTTATGTATGGTATAGGCAAAGGCGCTGAAACCAAACATACACAGATATTTCCCCTTCCCCCGGAATACCTTTTCCCCATAATAAAGAAAACGTACTACCGCACTGACAAATATGCCGCCATAACTGATAAATCCCAAAATACCCACATTCACCAACGTATTCAGCCATTCGTTGTGCGCATTGGTCAGCCTTGCGCCGTCAAACTGCCTGTCCAGCAATTCCGACAAATCGGAGAGGTTTTGATACAGGAAACTGGCGAGACAGTCCGGTCCCACCCCGATTAGTTTCTTAAACTGCGGCATACTCCGGTACACCTGCATTGCCGCGGACCAGGTAGCGCCCCTGGCGCTCCCCCACTGCCTGCCAAACGTCAGCGCGGAAAATCCCCCCAAAAACCGGATACCGCCCCTCACCCTGCTGTTCAGGTACAAAAGCATGAGATATACCCCTGTCACAATGACCACAAACAGAACTAAGAGCTGCCGGAAGATTTTAAACCGCCCCATTTCAAAATCCTTCCTCCGTCCCGCAAGGCAAAGACATGCGTAAAACAACAACAGCACGCCGAGTCCCGCAAGCGTCGCCCTCGAAAGGGTAATCCAGTCGCTTAACGTCCCGCCGTAATAATCAAAAGCCGCCGGCCGCCAAAGCCGCCAAAGCCTTAGCCCCTGGCAAACCGCGCAAAACAGAATGGCAAGCCGGGCAAACCGCTTCATGGCTTCCAAACTTTGAAAGGAAATACAAAACAGGAAAATATATACCCCGGCAAACACAATAAACGCGCTGTTGCTTCCCTGGCTGACACCCGTGGCGATACCCACTGCGGTATAAAGCAGAGCCAGTAACCTAAGCCAAAGCCGCTCCGCCTTCCAATACAGAATCATGCCGATGGGAAACAGCACCGACCAATACCCGGAATACCAATTAATGTTTCCCAACGTGGAAATAAAGCTGCTGTTTGCTCCCCGCACCGCAATCGGGAAAATGGAAAAACGGTTCAGAATGCCAAGGGTAAATACCACACCCGCAGCGGCCATAAAAGCCAGCAGCATCTTCTCCTCATATTCCCAAAACCGGGATACCAAAAAATAGGAGAGCACAAACACCAACTGCATCAGTACCCCCATATACCAGCCGTTTTCCCCGTACAGCGCCGTTTCCTTATACTCCGAACCTATGTAGGAAAGAATCACGCAGATCCCGTAAGAAAACACGGCAAAATCCGTCCCTGACAGCTTTCCGCGCCATCCCGCACGGGGTTCCGGCACTTCTTCCCACTCCTCATCTTCCGGTATTCCCGCCTGTTCCACGGCTTCCGGCATCCCCGGTTCTCCTGCGGCTCCTGTTCCGCCCACGACTTCCGTTCCGCCTGCGGCTTCCATTCCACCTACGGCTTCCGCCCCGGCGGCCTCCGTTACCCCCGCCTTCCCTTCCATGCCTTCCCGCGCGGCGCCGTCCGCCTTCCCGCCCCGGTCTTTCCGTCCGCGGATTCCATGGAAAACCATGCACAGCACCGCAAACGGCACGATCAGACAAAACCCCCCTGCCGTAACCGCCTTAAAAAAGTCATATTTATCCTTCCCGATTTCCATATATCCGCTCCGCATGTAGAACGGAAACATGCAGAACATAATAAACAGATATGCCGACAGGAGCAGTGAAGCCGCTTCCTCAAAAAACCCCTCCAACCTTTTCATAACCCTTTCCGCTCCCTTCCGTACTGCCAAATCTCATAAATCGTAATCAATGCCAGCGGTCCCTTAATAATACCAAACACCCCGAACAGTTTCACCCCCGCATAGACAGAAAAAAGAACCGCCACCGGAAAAATCCCCATCTTTTCCCCGATGAGCTTCGGTTCCAAAAGCTCCCTCGTCACCGCGCATACTACATATAGGATAACACAGATTACCGCCTTTGTATAATACCCGTTTAAAATCTGCCAAAATGCCAGCGGCATCAATACCATCCCCGTCCCGATAAACGGCAGCATATCCATGAACCCCGTAAACAACCCTACCGCAATGCCGCCCTCAATACCGGCAAAAAACAGCGTCACCGAACAGATAAAACTGATAATCACCAGGATTACCGCCTGCGCCCGCAGAAAAGTGCCGATATGGCGGAATACCTTTTTCCCGATCTGCAGCATACACCTGATTTCTTCCCTGCCCCGGAGCTTCTCCATTATGGGGCGGTAATCCTTGGACAAAAGTACCGCTGCAATAATCATAATTGCAAGAAAGCTGACGATTCCGGCAATGTTCTTTACATAACTGACGGATTCGTTCATGATTTTCGGCACCACCTGTACCTGGAAATTTTCAATGAAAACATTAACCCTTTCCAATACGAATTTCTCGATGCCTTCACCGTCCATGCCGAACTTCCGCTCCATCCCGTCGCAGCAGTTGCCCACGAACAGGTAAAATTTCTCCTCAAACAAATCAATCTGCCCAAACAAATCCCCCAGTTTATGGAATAAGAACACCACAAGGCACCATATGCCTATCCCTGCCGAAACACAGAGCAGAAGCAGGATGCCTGCCGTCAGGAATCCCTTTTTAATATGATATTTCTCCTGCATCCTTTCCAGCATGGGATGGAGAACGCTGACAAACGCAAAGGCAAAAAGAAAAGGAGCCGCCAAAGGACTTAAATACTTAAATCCTATGTATACCCCCAGCAATACCGCACCAAACCATACATATTCCTTTGCCCTAACCGCCGTTATTCTTTCCATCGCCAATCCCCATTTCCCAAGTACCTGGCGGAATCCGAACATGCATCCGCAGTACCCTTTGGGAATTAGTATGGATGATTTCCGCAAAATTATTGCGGACGGGCGTAAAAAGTCCGGAAGGAATTAATTGGAAATCACGGCGCCCGCCTTTGGGTGCCCGTTATATGTATATATTAAAAGAACGGCCGGAATGCCGCACCCGAAGGCTCCAGCGTAAATACCATCCGCTTTCCCGACACCGGATGGAGGAATTCCAGACGGCAGGCACACAAAGCCACGTCCCTGATTTGGCAGCTTTCGGCAAATGCCCTGGAAGCAGGGCTGCCGTATTTACCGTCCCCCAAAAGAGGAAGCCCTGCATGGGAAAGCTGTACCCGTATCTGATGGTGCCTGCCCGTTTTCAATGTGACTTCCAAAAGAAAAATATGCTTTCCCCCCGCCGCCCCGTCTCCCATAACGGACGCATCCAGCCGCCGGAGTATCCGGTAGGAGAGTTCCGCACGCTTTGCCTGCGGCGTTTCTTTATCCACCACCGCAGACTTGTTTTCCTTTCCGTTTTTTAACAAATAATCCGTCAGGCAGTATTCCCTGCCGTCTGCCGCCTCATCCGTTATCCGCGACTGCGGCTTTGCTATTGCCGCTTCCGTCTGCAGCTTTCCTTCTTCCGGCAGGACCACCGCATAGTAAGTCTTCCCCATCGCCTGCCCCGCGTTCTGCGCATGCAGCTTCGCCGCCGCTTCCTTCGTCTTGGCAAAAACCAAAATCCCCTCCACCGGCTGGTCCAAACGGTGGATGATTCCCACATAAGGCGACTTTAAGTAATTTTTTAAGGCGCTCTCCATGTCCGGCTCCCCGATTTTTGCCGTCTGCGTCGGAAAGCCTGCCGACTTGCGGCATACGATAACCGCCTTGTCTTCATATAATATTCCGTCCATACCCATCCGTTTCCCTGTCTTCTGCCCTGCGGGACTATACCTTAAACCGGTATCCGACCCCCCATATGGTTTCGATATATTGGGGCTTTGCCGTATCGTACTCGATTTTCTCCCGTATTTTCTTGATATGGACCGTTACCGTGGCAATATCGCCTATGGAATCCATATCCCATATTTCCCGGAACAATTCCTCTTTCGTATAGACATGGTTCGGATTCTCCGCCAAAAACGTAAGCAAGTCAAATTCCTTAGTGGTAAACGTCTTTTCCTCCCCGTCCACATATACCCTTCTCGCCGTCTTGTCGATACGGATTCCCCTGATTTCCACCACATCGTTCACCTTTTGGCTGGAGCCCACCAAACGGTCATACCGCGCCATGTGCGCTTTGACCCGCGCCACCAGCTCGCTTGGACTGAAAGGTTTCGTCATATAATCGTCGGCGCCAAGTCCCAATCCCCTGATTTTATCGATATCGTCTTTCTTTGCGGATACCATCAGGATTGGAATGTTCTTCTCCTCCCTGATCTTCCTGCACACCTCAAACCCGTCCATCTCCGGCAGCATCAAATCCAAAATCACCAAATCAAAATCTTTCTCCAATGCCTTCTGCAGACCCATATTGCCGGTATGCTCGATTTCCACTTCAAAATCGCTGAGTTCCAAGTAATCCTTTTCCAAATCCGCAATTGCTTCTTCGTCCTCGATAATCAGTATTTTGCTCATAGCCCGCCACACTCTCCTATCCTGCTTTTATTCTGTTTTCCCGTACCCATATTCCCTGCTCCTGTAACAGTTTTTGCTTTCTGCTTTCCGTACCCTGCTATTTGCTTTTCATCTCCGCATATTTACGGAACACGAAATGCAGGCAGGTGCCTTCCCCCTCTTTACTCGTCGCCCAGATATATCCCCCATGGTCCTCCACGATTTTCTTTACAATGGAAAGTCCGATACCGCTTCCCCCCTTGGAGGAATTGCGGGATGCGTCCGTGCGGTAAAACCGTTCAAAGATATTGGACAGGTCCTTGGCGGCAATTCCTTTTCCATTATCCTCGATTTCCACCCGTATGGAATCCACTTCGTCCAAAATGCGGATATCGATTACCCCCTTTTCCTTATCCATGTATTTCACGCTATTCCCGATAATATTGTTAATGACCCGCTTCACCTGTTCGGGATCCGCGATGATCATGGTATCCGCCGAGACCAGATTGGAATAATTCAGCTCGATATTCTTCGATTCCAAATCCAACCCCACTTCCTCCACGCAGTCGCCGAAATAGTCCGCCACATTGATGCGGTGGAAATGATAGGGAATCCGGTTGTTGTCAATGCCGGAATAAATGGTCAGCTCGTTAATCAGCCGGTCCATGTCATTTGCCTTGTTATAAATGGTCTTAATGTATTTATCCATTTTCTCAGGCGTATCCGCCACCCCGTCCATAATGCCTTCCACATAACCCTTTATGGCGGTAATCGGTGTTTTTAAGTCATGGGAAATATTGCTGACCAGTTCGCGGTTCTGTTTTTCATGCTGGAACTTTTCATCCGTGGATTCCTTTAACCGCAGCCGCATGTCCTCGTAATTTCTGTACAGCTCGCCGATTTCCCCTTTGTTGTCGGTATTTAACATATATTCCAGATTACCGTCCGCGATATTTTTCATCGCCGTATTCAGCTCGTTCACCGGCAGGAATACCCCCATGGAAATCCACCGCGTCAGCATCAGGCTGGTAAATACCAAAATCACCACAATGGCAATGAACATATCCACCAAAAGCTGCTTCGATATGAGGGAGTTCACTTTCGTCACGAGGAAAATACTCCCTTCCTCCCCGTCCGTAAACTTAAAATCCAACTGCTTCACCAGCTTGGACATGCTGTCATAATAGTAGCTGGACCCGCTGCCGTCACTGGCATACCCGTACTGGGGCAGACGCCCGAAAATCCTTCCCGCAGCCGCCTCGTTTCCGGCATAATATATCTTTCCGCCCTTGCGCACGATAATATAAGATGCCTTATCCACTATTTTCTCATTTAAGGCTGTCAGATATTCCTTATCTTCCATCCTGCCCGCATCCAGGGCAATCTGCTCCTTTACTTCCTCAAACATTTCCTCCGATATCCGCTCAAAACCGTGCATAGGGTCGGAAAGCATGGTATAATCCGAAATCACCATGCCAAATTCCTTCTCCGCGTTCAGCAGATAACCGCCAATGCTGATGTAAGCGATTGCAGTCAGGAAAAGCGGCAGCAAGACTATGGTAAGAAACGTAATCAAAAGTCTTGTCTTAAATTTCATGGTTTTTTCCTTATTTCATTTTATTTTTTGTTTTATTTTATTTTTTGTTTTATTTTTATTCCAATGCTTCATTCTTCGGCTTTCCCGCTAATCCGATTATATATTCTTAATCCACTGCGTCAGATACA
>CANTGP010000086.1 GCA_947653315.1 uncultured Lachnospiraceae bacterium | reverse complement strand
TTCCGCCGCCATCCGCTCATATTCCCCCGCTTCCGCCTCCAGCCCGCTGCGGCGGTACACTTCCGCCAGCCCAAGCAGCGCTTTCTCTCCGCCGCAGCGGATATCCAGTATGCTTTCGGTCTCAAATGCCGCATTGTAAAACCACACTGCTGCCTCGTTGTCATCCGCCGCATCCGCATAATGATACGCCAGCTCCAAACAGATTTCCGCGCAGCTCCCGCAGGCAACCGCCTTCATGGCATATTTGAAAAATCCGGGAAGATCCCCTCGGAATCTCGCCGCTTTCGCCGCGACGCAAAACGCTTTTTTTAATTCCGCTTCGGAATGTCCTTCTTCTTCGCACACCTTTTCAAAATAATCCCCCGCCCGCAGGAAATCTTCCCGCCCACCGGCAATAAACAATTCCCTCGCATACAAATCCGTCAGGCGTTCCGACAAGCCGCCCTCCCTGCCGCAGATTCTTTCAAACGCCGCCAAATCCCTCTTGGCATGGCTTTCCTCCTGCTCATGACGGATTTCAATATCGCTGTCAAACACCACGGGCTGCGTCCGCACGGTCTCATGAATCGGGTCAATCCATGTAAAAGCACGTACCCGCTTAAACAGCTTCGGGCGGTATTCCCTGTCGTAATTATATACCGAGCCGAATTTTAATTGATTGCAGTAATACATCTGCACGATTTCGATTTCCGGCAGAAGGCTTTCTTTCAGCAGCCGGAACCGCTCCCTGTTGGCTTCATCCAGCACTTCGTCCGCATCCGCAGAATAAATATATTCCCCTGATGCCTTGGAAAAAGCGAAATTGCGTGCAGCCGCAAAATCATCCACCCACCGGAAATCATAGATTTTATCCGTATAACGGGCAGCGATTTCCCTTGTTTTATCCACGGAGCCTGTATCCACGATAATGATTTCATCCATCAGGTCCCGCAGGCAGGACAGACAGCGGTCCAAAATTTTTTCCTCATTTTTCACTATCATGCACAACGTTATGGTAATCATATTTTCCCCACTCCTTATCCGTCCATATGGCAAAACCGTAATACCGCATTTATTATAACATAAAATATGGGCAGATACATCCCTTCCATCATAATTCCGTTTGATATAGGTAACCGTTTGGCCTGAAATGTGTGTTGGCGGACGCACGGGAGGTATTTTCTTGCGAAGCGGCAGGAACAAACCGGGCAGGGGATTCCGCTCTTATCTTCTGCGTCCTCCCCCACCCGTATTTCGTCACGCCCAATATTTCTCCCACAAAACCTCCGTGCGCCGTCCGATTTGCCGCAGCAATTCCCCTGCCTCCCTGTCGCCGCAGGCGTATTCTTTCATTAACCGGCCCTCCTCATAGCACAATTCGTCATGCAGCGGCATATATTCCGCAAGCAAAAACAGTACGAATTCCAGCGCACGGTTTTCTCCATACACTCTGGGACATTCCTCTTTCCCATACTGCTCCAGCACTACCGCCCTTCGTGCTTTGACTGCGGCAATTATGTCGTCTTTCCCACACTTTTCCGCCAATACAATCATCTTGGACAGGCCGAACCACTGCGAGTTCACCGTTCCATGGGAATCGCTGCTGCCTACAACCGGCACCGTATGTCCCTCCTCCCTCATCTGCTGCCACAGGCTGACCTGAAGCTGGTTTTCCGCCAAAGACTGTCCGCAGGTAAGTTCCAGTGCGTCGAAGGGATGTGTCCTTAACAGGTACCGGTACATCGCCCTGGAAACATGATACGCTTCCCCCTGAATCCAACAGGGATGCGCCATAACCGACATGCCGCCGGCCTCCCGTATCTTTTGGTATACCCATAACAAAGACGCATATTCCCTGGCATTGACCTGCGGCGGAATGTGCATGCCCTGTTCGATGAAATCCACTTCCCGTTCGTATTGCTCCGGATGATTCCTGAAAAGATCATTGATGCTGTAATCCCCTCCGAAATGGATGGTATGGCTGTTGATCCCCGGCGGATGCACTTCTTCCCCGCAAAATAACCGGAAAGCCATGGGAATGGCTTCATAGGCCCGTATTGCTTCCAGCGACGGGGCGTATTGCCCGTGATCCGTAATGGACAGGAAGTCAAATCCCGCCTTCCTGTAATTTGCCGCCACAATGGCCGGGCTCTCCGCCCCGTCTGACCGGCAGGTATGGCAATGCATATCGCCCCGGAACGGACGCAGCCTGAAAAAATCCGGACGCAATGCATAAATCCGCAATTCACAGCACGGTACCCAAATTTCCCCTTCCAGTTTCCGTAAAAGCACGGCATACTGCTGCTCGGCGGACAGATAGCAGGGAAAGCGCAATGCGCCGTCCTCATAAACCGCATCTTCCGTTTGATAACCATGCTCCCGCAAATTTGTCCCCATTTCATTCATAGGTACCAATGTTACCCGGTATTTCCCGGCACCCTCAAACGCCACATGCCCACCCAGCGCCCGGATTGTCACCACGGCCCCGGCTTCGGTGCTCAGCACCTTTGGATAAATATCATAATATTCCAATGTGGTTTTCATGCCTCTCAACCTTCTCCTTTCCCGGCATACCGATTTTCAGTCCGTTCTTTCTCCGTAAATATCTTTTCTGTTCCGCTTCCAATTCCTGATTGCCCCCATGCAGAAAAATCCTCCCGCCGCCGCACAGACACACCATACCGTCTGTGTATCCTTCCATCCGGCGTATTCCATCGTATAACCGAACAGGACACTGGCTGCCGCACTGCCCAAATAAGTTACGGCATTCATCATACCCGACACCGTGGCGACTCTCCCCTCTTTTCCGAAATGCAGCGGCAAAAGACTGACCAATACGGTATTAACCGCCACCATCATGCTTGTCACCATGGCAAAAAGAATTACCGTGCCATACAGAGAGTTCCCACCCTCTCCCAGCATACACAAAAAACTGCCCAGCGACAGCAAATAGCATATGGCTCCTACCACAGCCTCATTCTGAAAAAAACGCCGGTTTGCCGTCTGCGCGGCAGGAATACCGCACAGACTGACCACGGGCAGCACCATGGTAAGCAGAACCGCAAAAGACGCCGGAAGGGTAAACTTCTCCGTCAGGTACGTGGGAATCCAAGTCGTTAAACCGTCCTTCAGAATCCCTTGGAGAAAGGCCGCCATCGTCAGACAAAGCAGACCGGGAGACAGCACCGCCGTCTTTTTCCGATTATTCCACTTATTCCACTTATTCCGATTATTCTGATTACTCCGATTATGTGACGCGTCCCGCTGCCGCGGCTCTTTCTCCCGCGGCGGCACGGTCCGCTCCACTGCGGCCGTCAAAACAAACCACAAAACGGCCACTCCTGCTAACCATATACCTGCCGACAGGAAACACCATTCCCAGCTTCCCATTTGCAGAATGACCGCGCTGGCCAGATAAGTACACAGCATCCCTGCCGGGCTGCTGAAGGAGAGCAGCAGAATAATCCTGACCGAACAGCCGGCATTGACCCGGCTCGTCACCAAACGCACCATAGGCGGCCAAATCATTGCCTGCAGCAGTCCGTTTACAAACCACATTCCCCGCATCCCGGATACTGTCCCCGCCGCCGGAAAAAGGATATTGACAAGCGAACTGCCAAGCAGTCCCGCTCCTACCATCCACCTGGCCGGGATTCTGTCGCCAAGAAGTCCGCTGGGATACTGTCCGATTCCATAGGCCAGGTAAAAGGCAGCCGCCACACTGCCCAACTGCCCTTTTTCCCACAATCCCGTCTGCAGCATCCCGCTCATGCCGGCGGAAAAATTCAACCGGCCCAAATAAATCGAAAAATAAGTAATCCAGCATACGGCTCCTAACAGGATTACCCTGCCGCCCGTTTGCTCCCTGTCCCTTACCATGGAGCCGGGATTCCCTTTCCTTTTTTTCATCCTTTTTACTCTTTCTGCTCCGCCCAATATGCATCCAAAGCCTGCTGTGCAATCGCTGCCGCTTCGTCCAGCGCTTCCCTGGCCGGTACATTCTCAATCTCAATTAAATCACAGGCATCCGCTAAAGCATCGGAAATCTTTCCCCCCGTCGGGTCCTGCCACTGCTTCCTGCTGATTTCCGCCTGTTCCAACGGAACCAACGCCTGCGGGTTTTCTTCCAAAAAGGCTTTGTATTCCTCATTATCCCTCACCGAACGCCTTACCGGTACATAACCTGTCGCCATGGCATATTTCATGCCTCCGGTCTTATTCAGATAGGTAAGCCATTTGAATGCCGCCTGCTTCTGTTCTTCCGGCGCTTTTTCCACAATACCCGCCGCATGGGCATCTGCATAAGGAGCCGGTGCATGGTCACGGAAGCCCGGCTGCACATGCGCCGCAATGATGGTAAAATCCAAATCGCCCTGATCCCCGCTGGAACCCAGATAGCCTCCGGCCCTGCCCAGCATCACATCATCGATGGTCTTGTACCAATATTCCCATCCGTCTCCGCCAAAATGGATTCCCATAATCTTTTCTTCATTGATCCATACCCTTGCGGCCTCTAATGCTTCCACATAAGCCTCGCTGTCAAACGTGACTTTCCGCCTGTCGTCACTCAGGACGGCAGCCCCGTTGCTGTAAGCCATCTCATTCAGGCAATCGGCTCCGTACATAGGCTCAAATCCGTAGAATCCCGGCACGTCTTTATAGTACTCCTGCAGTTTACGGGCGGCCTCCGCCACATTCTGCCAAGTGGCAAACACTTCATCCGGATCCAGTCCCACTTCTTCGAACATATCCTTCCTGTAATAGATGACCTGCGTACTCCCCCATACGGGAAGACTGTATACGCGTCCTTCTTCATCCCTGCAGTAATCCAGGAAAACATCGATGATATCCTCTTTATCGAACGTCGCATCCGCGGCAATATAATCATCCAGGTATTGGAGCAGCCCTCTTTGTGCAAATCTTGCGGCCGCAACCGGGTCTGATAGATAGCATGCCGGTACATCCCCGGATGCAATCGCCGCCTGCAGCATTTGGTTCGTTTCGTTATAACTGGAATGGGACACTCCCGTAACCGCTACCTCGTCCTGGCTGGCATTGAAGTCGGCGATAATTTCCTCCAGGATTTCCGCCTGTTTTCCCCCGAATCCATACCAAAATTCAATCTCCACAGTCTTTCCGTCCGAGATTTGTTCCTGCACTGCCTCATCCTGCGCCTGTTTCGGGGCATCCGGACCGGAAGCTGCCTGCTCCTTCCCGTTTTTCCCACAGGCAGTCAATGAGGTGGCCAACATCAACGCCGTTAACAAGATTGCCGCTTTTTTCTTTTTCATTTTTCCCTCCGTTTCTGCCGCCGTCAGGCGGCCGTTAAAATATGTATGATTTATTATTCTTTTACCGCCGAATCGCTGGTTATCCCGTTTAAAATCCAACGCTGCCCGAAAAGGAACAAAAGCAGCAGGGGAAACACAATGACACAGCATGCCGCCATAATGGTACCCCATTTCAACCCATACGCGCCCTCCGCGGTAAAAAAAGCCTGCAGCCCCATACTCACCAAATATTTTTCCTTTCTGCGTAACAGCAGGGAAGGCCATAAATAGCTGTTATAACATCCGAGAAAGGAAAGCAGTCCCAGTGTCACAAAGGCCGATCTGGACATAGGCGCCAACACCCACCACAGAATCTTCCAATGCCCCGCACCGTCAATCCTCGCCGCTTCCACGATACCCGGTGTAATTTGGGAAAAAGTGGTGCGCAGGAAAAAAATATTAAATATACTGGCACAACTGGAAATCATATATCCCAAATGCGTATTCATCAGTCCCATCTTGGATAAAATCACATAAGACGGAACATAAGTCGTCGTAGCCGGCATGATATATGTCACCATAATCAGCGACAGCAGGATTGTTTTTCCCCTGAAATGAATATTCGTTAACGCGTAAGCAAACATCGCCGAATTAAACAGCATAATGACCGTGATGATGACTGCCGTATAGGCACTGTTCCACATATACATCAAAAAGGTACCGTCAGCCAAAGCATCCGCATAATTATTCCACTGCGCCACGGCAGGCAGGAGTTTGGGCGGCACTGCCCAAATTTCCGCCTTTGTCTTTACGGAATTCGTAAACATCCACAAAAAGGGAAATGCCAGCAGGAAACTGATAAACGCAAGTCCAAAATGAACCAACAGGCTCCTTATTCCTTTTTTTCGTCTCATATGCATCCCCCTAATGATAAAATACCGTTTTCCTGGAAATCCGCGTTTCCACCAAAGACAGTATCACCGTAATGATTACCAGGATGACCGCCACCGCGGACGCTTTCCCTGTATTGAAATTTTGAAAAGCCTCCTGATAATAATAATAGAGCAAAGTGCGTGTAGCGCCGGCCGGTCCGCCCTGCGTCAACACCTGAATCTGGTCATAAGCCTGCAGGGAACTGATGGTGGACATGATGACCAGGAAAAAAGTGGTCGGCGAAATCATGGGAAGCGTAATCTTTGTAAACCGCCAAAATCCGCCTGCCCCGTCTATCGCCGCCGATTCCAAAAGATTCTGCGGCACTTTCCTGATTGCCTCCATATAGAAGATCATTGTCCATCCCAGTGATTTCCAAACCGTCACGATTAATACGCTCACCATCGCCGACCGGCTGCTCTGCAGCCATTGGGATTCCGGCAAACCCACAAGCCGCATGATAAAATTAAGGATTCCCACCCGCGGCTCAAAAATCCATGACCACACTACGCTGATTGCCACCATCGGCGTAATATATGGCGCAAAAATCACCGTGCGGTAAATTCCCGTTCCCTTGCGGGCTCCGTTCATCGCCAAGGCAGTCATCATTCCCAACACGATGGTCGGAACCGTACTCCCCACCGCGAAGACCAGGGTATTTTTCAAAACTTTTCCGAAGTTGGCATCCCGCAGCAGGCCGGTATAATTTTTCAGTCCCATAAACCGAATCTTCTCGGACATCATATCCCAGTCCGTAAAACTGAGGGCGCCTGAAAAAACTACCGGCAAAATCCAAAATACCAACAGCGGGATTATGGCCGGCAATATAAACAAAAGCCCTGCCAAATTCTCCTTTTTGTTCTGCACATCGCTTCACTTCCTTTCTCTTTTTTGATAATACAATTATAGCATTCCGGTTTATCCGCCTACATATCCCGGTTTGCCATTCCCTATCATACTTTGTCCGTTTTATCCGCTTTACGGGTAAAAGAATGACTTACATCTTGCCAGACAGGTAATACTGTAGTATGATATCCGCATTCATTCGGGATTTCCCGGCGTAAAGTCCCGGCAGTCAAAATCAGCATGCGCATGGCCGGGCTGTCAAACCGGCGGAAGAAAGGAGTCTGTGATGAAATTATTATCCGGCAAAAGCATCGTAGGGAAGATTTGCATCCTCTCGCTTGCCTGTTTTACGATACCCAGTCTGTTCTTCTCTTTCTATCTGTACCGCATGCAGGCGGACGAATCCTATGACAGAATCGTCCGGGAACAGCTCCGTGTCACCGGGCAGGCCGCCAGAAGTGCAGACGCTGCGCTTGCTTCCATCCGGCAGTTGCAAATGGATCTTGCATACAGCGACCCGCTGTACGTCTATCTTTCCCGCCTGCACCGTGTCGGACTTACCTATCAAAGATATCCCATTTGGACGGAACAGTTGCTTGGCAAGGCGATTACATCCATCAAATACTCCCTGCGTTCCCATGACCTTGGCATTCAGGCCGCCAACATCTATGTCCCTGCCAAACTCGACGCGGAAGGAAATTATTTTCTGGAAGCCGACCGGCTCGCCGACCTTGCTTTCTTCCGGGATTTCAGGGATTCCGATGTTTTTCAGGCTCTATACTACCTGGATGAAGAAGAAACCGCCGCTTTCCGCTCCGTCTGCGGGTATGCCTCCGGTTCCGCCGGGCCGGAAATCATCATAACCCTCTGCCGGATTGAGAGTACGACGCCCGGAAACTGCATCGGTTATCTTCTTTTTGAATGTTCTCCCCAAAAAGTATTTTCCGTCCTTTCCGACCGGTCCGCCGCCCAGGGAAAAGATTATTATGTATGGTTTCATTCCTCGCGGAAAGGATATGGCTCTTTCCCCGCCGTCGGTTGGGATGCGCCGCCCGGTCAGCCGGGAAATGCATCCGGTATTACCGTAGACGGACGGCAGTACACCGCCTGCACAATGGAAAACTTCGATATCACGGTCGTCAATACTCATCCGCTGCCGCAGTCCTCCTATATCCTTCCGGCTCTCCGCCTTTCCCTGGCGCTGGCTGCATTTGCCCTGCTGCAATTTGGCGTCCTCGCCGTCTTCACCCGCCATACCTTCCGGCGGCTGCACCAGGATTTGAACCTGATGGACGCCGTGATTGCGCATGGGTTCCGGGAACGGATTCCCGAAACCCGTAACGATGAAATTGGCATGATTGCCCATCATTACAATCTTCTGCTCGATAAGATTGCTTCGCTCATCTCGGAAAATGTGCGCCGTGAAACGGCACAGATGCAGACACAGCTTATGGCGCTGCAGTATCAGATGAATCCCCACTTCATCTATAACACGCTGCATGTCTTCTCCGGCTGTGCGGCCCAAAACGGACAAAACACCCTCGCGGATTCCATCGCCTCCTTCGGGCAACTGCTCCGTTATACCCTCAGGACCGACAGCCTTTATGCCAGTATCGAAACGGAACTGCACAATGCCGCTTCGCTGATTAACGTATATAATATCCGCTATTCCGACCGCCTGCATTTGTCCGTCGAGGTTCCCGATGAACTGAAACAGTTCCGTATCATTAAGTTTCTGTTTCAACCGGTGCTGGAAAATGCCATTCTGCATGGGCTGCTGCCCGACGCCGGTCTCCATATCCATATCGCCATCCGGCAAACAGGACGCTGCATCACCATCGATATCGCAGACGATGGGGAAGGAATGAGTCCCAAACGCCTGCAGGAAGTCAAAACATGCATCAATGACCCTGCCAACGCCGCACAGCCGTCTTCCGCAAAAGGCACCTTCATCGGATTGAAAAATATCAGCCAACGCCTGAAACTGTTCTACCGCGAGCAGGCACAATTAACCATTCACAGCAAAGAACACCGGGGAACCACGGTCACGATCCGGATTCCCGTTGACGCCCCTTCTCCCTTGGAGCGTGTTTGAAAATTCATTCCTGACATCTGCATTGCAACGTGCCGCTTCACCACTGCCCGCAACGGATTCCATCCCCTGACAGACCCGGGGCAGACAGGAGACAGAATAGATAAACAGGAAAACATTGTTTGGAGGATTGGAATGTATAATATCTTAATTGTTGACGACGAATACTATATCTGTGAAGGACTCAAAACCCAGCTTCTCCTGCTCGCCATGCCGGACATCCATGAAATCCGCACCTGTCTTTCCGGGGAGGAAGCGCTCTTACTCTGTCAGTCCTATAAACCGCAAATCGTATTCACGGACATAAAAATGGAGGGCATGGACGGAATCTCCCTCATCCATGCCCTAAGCCGCATACTGCATCCCGTACAGTTCATTGTCCTGAGCGGTTACGATGATTTTCGCTATGTCCGGGGCGCTTTCCAGCGCGGGGCGGCAGACTATCTTCTCAAACCGGTTCTATCGGAAGATTTGACAAGGACCCTTACCTCTGTCATGGAAACCCTGAACGGCCATGCCAGGAATCCTGACCGTCTCCGCAAACCGCTTTTCCAGCTCTCTGCCGATGTCTTCCGAGAGCTTTCCGTGCTGCCCGCAGACGCCGTTTTATCCGGGTTCCTGCTCGATGCCTTGGACATGGCCGGAATCAGGGATTCCTGCTGCCTTGCGCTTCTTGCCTTTCCGTCCCCAAAGTCTTATGAATTTTTAATCCGCCAAATTAATATCTTCTATGATTCTTTAGAACAAATTTTGGCCGGTATCCTCTCCGACAACAGGATTGGAATCCTGTGCGACGCCACTGCAAAAGATACCCTGGCGGATTTTCTTGCTTCCCGCATCACCTCCTGCCATTGTCCGGCAGCCGCAAGCCTTACCGAATCCATGCCCGTTTCCCATATCGCACAACAGTTTAAACGGGCGCAGGAACTTCTCTGCCTCCGCCTTTTCCATGGATACGGTATCCTGTTCACGGAAAAGGATGCCGCAGGAAAGCGGGATTTTTCTCCCCGTCTGAAACAGGTCATGGCTAATTAGAGGTAATCAAAAGAGGAAAGGAAAAGCACAA